>NZ_JBAKHS010000013.1:0-147116 GCF_036906795.1 Micromonospora sp. CPCC 205739
GCCCTCCAGCGCCGATGGTACTGCACTCGGGAGGGTGTGGGAGAGTAGGACACCGCCGGACAATCATTCAAATCAGGGCCACCCCCAACAGGGGTGGCCCTGATTTGTGTTTACCGCCGGAAAGCGGCGCTGGAACCCCCGTACACGAAGAAGGGCCGCGGCGGCGGGTGACGCCACGGCCCTTGCGACGACGGTTTCAGTCCCGGGTCTGGACGCCCTCACGGATCTGGCGGAACAGGCCGGCGGCCTCGTCGACGGACCGGCTGGGGAACATCGCCATCGCGACACTGCCGTGGTCCGCCCAGCCGCAGATCGCGAAGTCGCCCCCGTCTCCGCTGGTGGTGCCGCACTTCATCACCCCGCCGAGCCTGCCGGCCGGCACCTCGCGCAGCCCGGCCACCCGGCCGGTCTCGTCGGCCATCAGCCCGAAGAGGCTGTCCAGGTCGCGTTCCGGCTGCCAGAGCAGCGTGGTGCCGCCGAAGAGCAGCACCGCGCGGCTCTCGTCCGCCGGGTCCCGGTAGACGGTGCCGAAGCTGCGGTCCAGCTCGATGTCGGCGGCGAACCCGCTGCGCAGGTAGTCGGCGGTGCTGCGGGCCCGCTCCGAGTCGTCCCGGGTCAGGCCGGCGACCCGGTCCGGGGTGCCCAGCCGGGTGTCCTTCTCCTGCGCCACCCGCCAGCCCGCGAGGCCCAGGGCGGTGGCGCCGGCCAGGCCGACGGCGAGCGCCACCCCCAGCACGATCCGCCGGCGGCGGGAGGCCGGAGCCCCGCGGCCGGGGTCGCTCGCCGGGTCGCGGTGGCTCAGCTGGATCGGCTCGTCGGTCAGATCGACCGGGTCGGGCCCCTCGTCGAGCTGACGCTCGGTGAGATGTGCGTCGGACATGTCCGCCACCGTACGCGAATGACAGGTGGCGCACGTCAGGTCCGCAGAAGCGCTCCGTAGACTTTCAGGGTGACCGAGAGACTGGATGCCCGACGCCCCGACGCCCCGACCCTTGCCGGCCAGTACCAGCCCGGCGAGGTAGAGCAGCGACGGTACGAGCAGTGGGTAGCCGCCGGCCACTTCCGGGCGTCGGCGCAGAGCGACAAGCCCCCCTTCACCATCGTCATCCCGCCACCGAACGTCACCGGCTCCCTGCACATGGGCCACGCGTTCGAGCACACGCTGATGGACGCCCTGAACCGGCGCAAGCGGATGCAGGGCTACGAGGCGCTGTGGCTGCCCGGCATGGACCACGCCGGCATCGCCACCCAGAACCTGGTCGAGCGGCAGCTCGCCGGCGAGGGGCTGTCCCGGCACGACCTGGGCCGGGAGAAGTTCGTCGAGCGGGTCTGGCAGTGGAAGGCCGAGTCCGGCGGGGCCATCCTCGGCCAGATGCGCCGCCTCGGCGACGCCGTCGACTGGGACCGCGAGCGCTTCACCATGGACGAGGGCCTGTCCCGGGCCGTGCAGACCATGTTCAAGAAGCTCTTCGACGACGGCCTCATCTACCGGGCCAACCGGATCATCAACTGGTGCCCGCGCTGCCTGACCGCCCTCTCCGACATCGAGGTGGAGCACACCGACGACGAGGGTGAGCTCATCTCGATCCGGTACAGCGACGAGGTGGTGGTGGCCACCACCCGGGCCGAGACCATGCTCGGTGACACCGCGGTGGCCGTGCACCCGGACGACCCCCGCTACCAGCACCTCATCGGCACCGAGGTGCCCGTGCCGCTGACCGACCGGCGGATCCCGATCGTGGCCGACGAGCACGTCGACCCGAGCTTCGGCACCGGCATGGTGAAGGTGACCCCGGCGCACGACCCCAACGACTTCGAGATCGGCCAGCGGCACGACCTGCCCTCGCTGACGATCATGGACGAGCGTGGGGTCATCACCGCCCACGGCCCGTTCCAGGGCCTGGACCGGTACGAGGCCCGGCCGGCGATCGTGGCCGCGCTGCGCGAGCAGGGTCGGATCGTGGCCGAGAAGCGGCCGTACGTGCACGCGGTGGGGCACTGTTCCCGGTGCAAGACCACCGTCGAGCCGCGGCTGTCGCTGCAGTGGTTCGTCAACACCGCCCCGCTGGCCAAGGCCGCCGGGGACGCGGTGCGCGACGGCCGGGTGAAGATCGAGCCCGCCGAGCTGGCCAAGCGCTACTTCGCCTGGGTCGACAACATGCACGACTGGTGCATCTCCCGGCAGCTCTGGTGGGGCCACCGCATCCCGGTCTGGTACGGCCCGGCCGGCGAGATCGTCTGCGTCGGCCCGGACGAGCAGCCGCCCACCGGTGAGGGCTGGCGCCAGGACGAGGACGTCCTGGACACCTGGTTCTCCAGCGGGCTCTGGCCGTTCTCCACCCTCGGCTGGCCGGAGCAGACCCCGGACCTGGCGAAGTTCTACCCGACCAGCGTCCTGGTGACCGGCTACGACATCCTCTTCTTCTGGGTCGCCCGGATGATGATGTTCGGCCTGTACGCGATGGACGGCCGGCAGCCGTTCGACGTCGTCGCCCTGCACGGCATGGTCCGCGACGAGCACGGCAAGAAGATGTCCAAGTCG
Organism: Micromonospora sp. CPCC 205739; assembly: GCF_036906795.1. Lineage (NCBI taxonomy): Bacteria > Bacillati > Actinomycetota > Actinomycetes > Micromonosporales > Micromonosporaceae > Micromonospora > Micromonospora sp. CPCC 205739. The sequence continues at coordinate 2,543 of NZ_JBAKHS010000013.1, forward strand.
TTCGGCAACGTCGTCGACCCGCTGGACTGGATCGACCGCTTCGGCGCCGACGCCACCCGGTTCACCCTGGCCCGGGGCGCCAACCCGGGGCAGGACGTGCCGGTCAGCGAGGAGTGGTGCCAGGGCTCCCGGAACTTCTGCAACAAGCTCTGGAACGCCACTCGGTTCGCGCTGATGAACGGCGCGCACACCGAGGGGGAGCTGCCGCCCGCCGCCGAGCTGTCGACGGTCGACCGGTGGATCCTGTCCCGCCTGGCCCACGTCACCGCCGAGGTGGACGAGCAGTTCGAGGCGTACGAGTTCGCGAAGGTCTGCGACCTGCTGTACCACTTCGCCTGGGACGACGTCTGCGACTGGTACGTCGAGCTGAGCAAGCCGGTGCTCGCCGAGGGCGGGCCCGCGGCCGAGGCCACCCGACGGGTCCTCGGGCACGTGCTGGACCAGCTGCTGCGGCTGCTGCACCCGGTCATCCCGTTCGTCACCGAGGAGCTGTGGACCGCGCTCACCGGCGGTGAGACGGTGATGACGGCCGCCTGGCCGGTGGCCGACCGTACCCGGGTCGACGACGCCGCGGAGAGCGAGGTCGGCACCGTCCAGCGGGTGGTGACCGAGATCCGGCGGTTCCGTTCCGACCAAGGGCTGCGCCCGACGCAGCGGGTCGCGGCCCGGCTGGACGGCCTGCAGGTGGCCGGGATCGCGGCGCACGAGCCGCTGATCCGCTCGCTGGTCCGGCTCGACGCCCCCGCGGGCGACTTCCAGGCCAGCGCCACCCTCGCCATGCCGGGCGAGGTCAGCGTCGAGCTGGACACCCGCGGCTCGATCGACGTGGCCGCGGAGCGTGCCCGGCTGACCAAGGACCGCGCGGCGGCCGAGAAGGAGGTCGCGCAGGCCCGGGCGAAGCTCGACAACCCCGCCTTCGTCGGCAAGGCCCCCGAACCGGTGGTCGCCAAGATCCGCGACCGGCTGGCGGTGGCCGAGGCCGACCTGATCCGGATCGACGCCGCTCTGGAGGCGCTTCCCTCGTGACCGACCGCACCGATCGCACCGAGTTCACCGCCGTCGACGCCGAGCTGGCCGCGCGGGGCTTCACCCGCATGGTCTTCGAGCTGGACCGCATCGAGTCCCTGCTCGACCTGCTCGGCAGCCCGCAGCGGGCGTACCCGTCGATCCACCTGACCGGGACCAACGGCAAGACCTCCACGGCCCGGATGATCGACTCGCTGCTGCGGGCCTTCGGCCTGCACACCGGCCGCTACACCAGCCCGCACCTGGAGACGGTGCGGGAGCGGATCAGCCTGGACGGGGAGCCGGTCAGCGAGGAACGCTTCGTCGCGACGTACCGCGAGGTGAAGCCGCTGGCCGAACTGGTCGACCAGCGCTCGTCGGAGCCGCTGACCTACTTCGACATGACCACCGCGCTGGCCTTCGCCACCTTCGCCGACGCGCCGGTCGACGTCGCGGTGGTCGAGGTGGGGCTCGGCGGGGCCGAGGACGCCACCAACGTGCTCCAGGCCGGGGTGGCCGTGCTGACCCCGATCGGGCTGGACCACACCGAGTGGCTGGGCGACACCCTGGAGGACATCGCCCTGCACAAGGCCGGAATCATCCACGCCGGCGCCACGGTGATCTGCGCGGCGCAGGACGACGAGGCGGCCCGGCCCATCCTGGAACGCTGCGTGGAGGTCGGCGCGACCGTCGCCCGGGAGGGCACCGAGTTCGGGGTGCTGCGCCGGGCCGTCGCCGTCGGCGGGCAGGTGCTGACCATCCAGGGCCTCGGCGGGGTGTACGAGGAGGTGTTCATCCCGCTGCACGGCGCGCACCAGGCGCAGAACGCCGCGGTGGCGCTCGCCGCCGTCGAGGCGTTCCTGGGGGCCGGGACGAAGCGGCAGCTCGACGTGGAGGCCGTCCGGGAGGGCTTCGCCATGGCCAGCTCGCCGGGTCGGCTGGAGAAGGTGCGGACCGCCCCGACGATCCTGCTGGACGGGGCGCACAACCCGCACGGCATGACGGCCACGGTCACCGCGCTGCAGGAGGAGTTCGCGTTCTCCAAGCTGGTCGGCGTGCTCGGCGTGCTCGACGACAAGGACGCGGGCAGCCTGCTGGAGCTGCTGGAGCCGGTGCTCGACTCGCTGGTCGTGACCCGCAACAGCTCGCCCCGGGCGATGCCGGCCGACCAGTTGGCCGCGCTGGCGCGCGAGGTGTTCGGGCCGGAGCGGGTGGAGGTCGCCGAGGAGATGCCGGACGCCATCGAGGCGGCCGTCGCGGAGGCCGAGTCCGACGTGCCGGGCGAGCTGTCCGGGGTCGGGGTGCTGATCACCGGTTCGGTGGTGACCGTGGCCGACGCCCGACGGCTGCTCAAGCGATGAGCGCTCCCGACGAGGACCGCGCCACCCCCGGCGCCGAGGTGCCGGGGGAGCGGCGCTCCGGGCTGCGGAACCCGGTGAAGGCGGTGCGGGGCCTGGGCGCGGGGACGCTGGCCCTGGAGGCGTTGGTGCTGCTGCTCGCGATCCAGCCCATCCGGGTGGTCGGCGGGGACCTGGGCGGTGAGGCCATCGCGGTGATCGTCGCGCTGGCCGTCGCCTGCGTGGTGCTGGCCGGCCGGATGGGGCGGCCGTGGGCCTGGAACGCCGGCACGGTCGTGCAGGGCCTGTTGCTGCTCTCCGGGCTGCTGCACTGGTCGCTGCTGGTGCTGGGGATCATCTTCGCCCTGGTCTGGGCGTACGCCCTGCACGTCCGCCGGGTCATCCTCGGCTGAGCGCCGACGCTCAGGCCTCCGCCCGCTCCCGCCACTGGGTCAGCGCGATGCCGTGGCCGTCCGGGTCGCGGAAGGCGGCCGCCCAGACCTCCAGCTTCGTGCCCCGGTTGACCACCCGGGGCGCGTAGGTGAACTTCACGCCCGTCTCCTTCAGCCGCCGGTAGGCCGCGTCGATGTCGTCCACCTCCAGGTTGACGTGCACCAGCCGGCGGCTGATCGGAGCGGCGCCGGTGACCTCGCGCAGCACCAGCCGGGTGGCGCCGGAGGCGAGCACCGCGTTGCCGGCGCCCCGGTCGATCTCCCCGAAGCCCAGCGACCGGTAGAACTCCAGCGAGCGGGACAGGTCGGTGACGAGCAGGGTCAGCCCGACGCCGCTGATCGGTGCGCTCTCGTCGGCCGGGTCGGCCGCCGGGTCGAAGCCGAAGATCGCCTCGTCCAGCTCGTCGGGGTCGATCCGGTCCCGTGGCTCCGGGTCGTCCAGCGGCACGTCCACCGGGTCGACGACCGGGGCGTCGAAGCGCTCGTCCACCGGCGGCCGCTGCGACGGCGTGGCCGCCCGGCGGGGCAGCCCGCCGGCCGGCGGCGGCTCGACCAGGGTGCCCTCGAGCACGACCGGGCCGCCGGGGCGCTGGTGCACCACCACCGGCTCGCGTTCCTCCGTCAGCACCACCGGTTCGGCGCGCAGCGGGTCGGCCGGGGGTGGGTCGCGGAACTCGTCGCGCAGGTCGTCGTGGAAGTCGTCGTCGGGTGTCCGGCCGGCCCACGGTGGGGCCTCCTGCACGATCAGCACCTCGTCGACCGGCTCGGCGTCGGCGTACTCGGGCGGCAGGTCGGCGGCGGCGGCGCTCTCGGCGTGGGTGGGCACCTCGTCCCAGAGCACCCGGACGTGCCGCTGGTCGTCCAGGGCCACCCGGATCGGCAGCGTCTGGCCCAGCGAGGGCCACTTCGCCACCGGCACCCGCGGCTCGATGATCTTCTTGGAGCGGGGCGGCAGGCCCGGCGCGTCGATCACCAGTTGCAGCTCGCAGCGGCCGAAGGCGTACTGGGTGGGCGGCTCGGAGGCGCTGTGCACGTGCCCCACCCCGATCACCCAGGTCCGCCCGCTGCCGCGCACCGTGGCCAGGGCGACCGCCAGCACCAGCAGGGCCACGCCGAGGGCCACGATGGCCCAGCTGGTCATGCCCAGCCCGAACAGGACCACGAAGGTCGCCACGGTGCCGAGGACCGCGGCGATCAGCTTGCGTACCGGCGCGATGGTGCGGTTCCCGCCATTCGCCACAGTGGACCTCCCAGGGGTCAGGGCCAGGCTAGGCGGGATCGGCGGCCGCTGGAAAGAGCAGCCGCCGCGCCGACGCCGGGACCGGGTCGCTAGGCTGACCGTACCCAGCCCGGCCGTCTTCCGCGCACAGGAGGAACTCAGCGTGTCCAGCAGCAGCCCGGATGAGCGCACGCTCGTACTGATCAAGCCCGACGCGGTCCGCCGTGGCCTGGTCGGCGAGATCGTCTCCCGCTTCGAGCGCAAGGGCCTGCGGATCGACGCGATGGAGACCCGGACGCTGGACGGGGACTTCGCCGACCAGCACTACGCCGAGCACGTCGACAAGCCGTTCTACCCGCCGCTGAAGGCGTTCATGACCGGTGGTCCGCTGGTCGCCCTCGTGCTCTCCGGCGACCAGGTGATCGAGGTGGTGCGCGGCATGATCGGCGCCACCGACGGTCGCAAGGCCGCCGCCGGCACCATCCGCGGCGACTTCTCCCTGTCGAACCGGGAGAACCTGGTGCACGCCTCCGACTCCACCGACAGCGCCAAGCGCGAGATCGGCCTCTGGTTCCCCGAGCTGGGCTGAACGCCGCCGGCCCCGACCTCGGACCGGGGTCGGGGCCGTCCGCTGTCTCAGGCGGGGAGCCGGGACAGCTTCGCCGGGTTGCCGACCAGGTAGAACCCGGTGATCCGCCCGTCGGCCGTGGCCACGGTCAGCGCGTAGCGGGCCCCGTCGGGCCAGTGGATCAGCAGCGCCGGCTGGCCGTTCAGCTCGGCGGGTGTCGCCGTCACGGCGCGCGGCCGGGCGTAGATGCCGGCGAAGAACCGGGCGATGCGGTCCGCGCCGTGCACCGGGTTGCGCGCCGCGCGGGCCGCGCCGCCGCCGTCGGTCCAGGCCACCGCGTCGGCCGCCACCAACCCGGTCAGCCGGGGCAGGTCGCCGTCGCGGGCGGCGGCCAGGAACGCGTCCAGCAGCCGCCGCTGCTCGGCCCGGTCGGCGTTGAACCGCCGACGGCCCTCGGCCAGCCGGGCGACCGCCCGATGATGCAACTGCCGGCAGTCGGCCGCCGACCGGTCCAGGATGTCGCCGATCTCGGCGTACGGCAGGGCGAACGCGGTGTGCAGCACGTAGACCGCGCGCTCCGGCGGGGTGAGCCGCTCCAGCAGGTGCAGCAGCGCCATCGACACGGAATCAAGCAGCTCGGCGCTGTCCAGCGGGCCGAACGGCGACGGCTCGGTCGGCACCGGCTCGGGCAGCCACGGGCCGACGTACGTCTCCCGGGCGGCCTGCCGGGCCCGCAGCCGGTCCAGCGCCAGCCGGGTCACCACCCGGGACAGGTACCGGCGCGGCTCGGCCACCGACTCCCGGTCCACGTCGAGCCAGCGCAGGTACGCCTCCTGGAGCACGTCCTCCGCGTCGTGCAGGCTGCCCAGCAGCCGGTACGCCAGCCCGAGCAGCATCGGCCGGTGCGCGGTGAGCGCACCGGCCGCCTGCGTCGCCCCGCTGGTGGTCACACCTCGAGCGGCGGCTGGGTCTGGCTGGTCACGGCGATCCGGTTCCACACGTTGATTGTCGCAATCGCGATGATCAGGTCGGCCAGCTCCTTCTCCGACCACACCTTCGCGGCGGCGTCCCACACCTCGTCCGGCACGCCGTGCTGGCCGAGCTGGGTGACCGCGTCGGTCAGCGCCAGCGCGGTCCGCTCCTTCTCGTCGAAGAACGGCGCCTCCCGCCAGGCGGCGACGGCGAAGAGCCGGCGGCTGTCCTCGCCCGCCGCGAGCGCGTCCCGGCTGTGCATGTCCACGCAGAACGAGCAGCCGTTCAGCATCGACGCCCGCAGCTTCACCAGCTCCAGCACGGTGTGGTCGACGTTCGCCTGGGCGTACTTCTCCAGCGCGAACACCGCCCGGTACGCCTCCGGCGCCACCTTCGCCATGTTGATCCGACTCATCTCGGCCTCCCTCGCAGAACGAACGGATTCACCCGTACGACGGAACGCGGCGGCGGCGATGTGACGGCCTGAGCTGTGACGGTGGTCATGTCGCCGCGCGCCGGGGCGGTGGGATTACTCGGGGGCGATCTTCGAGGCCGATCGAGTACGCTTGTGCACACAGGCGACGACCCGGCCATCACCGGTGAGCCTCCGGAAGAACAGCCGGGTGACCGGCCCAGTAGAACCGGACGGGACGGCCCGTCACAGCCGGCCAACGAGCGGGCGGTCGCACCTCGACCGCCAAGCGGGGTGGTACCGCGGGCCGCTCGGGCGACGCCGTCGAGGCGTACCCGAAGGGCTCGTCCTCGCAGACCACAGATGAGTGAGCTGCGCGAGGAGAGCGACCCCCGATGGTCTATCCGTTGCACGACCCGACCGCCGCCGGTGTCCCGGCGAGCCCGGACCTGCCCGCGGTCGAGCGCCGGGTTCTAAAGCACTGGACGGCCGACAAGACCTTCGAGGCGTCCGTCGAGGCCCGCCCGGCCGGTACCGACGGCAAGAACGAGTACGTCTTCTACGACGGCCCGCCGTTCGCCAACGGCCTGCCGCACTACGGCCACCTGTTTACCGGGTACGTCAAGGACGTGGTGCCGCGCTACCAGACGATGCGCGGCCGGCACGTCGAGCGGCGCTTCGGCTGGGACTGCCACGGCCTGCCCGCCGAGGTGGTGGCCGAGAAGCAGCTCGGCATCACCAGCAAGGCGGAGATCCTCGACCTCGGCGTGGCCCGGTTCAACGAGGCATGCCGCAGCTCCGTGCTGGAGTTCACCCAGGACTGGGAGCGGTACGTCACCCGGCAGGCCCGCTGGGTCGACTTCGCCAACGACTACAAGACCCTCGACCTGGACTACATGGAAAGCGTCATGTGGGCCTTCAAGACCCTGCACGACAAGGGCCTGATCTACGAGGGTTTCCGGGTGCTGGCGTACTGCTGGCGCTGCGAGACGCCGCTGTCGAACACCGAGACCCGGATGGACGACGTCTACCGGGACCGGCACGACCCGACCCTGTCGGTCTGGTTCGGGCTGACCCCGGACGAGTCCGCCCCCGAGCTGGTGCGCGGGCCGGTCCGGCTCGGCGTCTGGACCACGACGCCGTGGACCCTGCCGTCGAACCTGGCGCTCGCCGTCGGCCCGGACATCGAGTACGCGGTGCTGGAGCGCGACGGTGACCGCTACGTCGTCGGCGCCGCGCGGCTGGCCGCGTACGCCAAGGAGCTGGAGGGCTACGAGCAGGTCGGCACCGTGTACGGCCGCGACCTGGTCGGGCGCCGGTACACGCCGCTCTACGACTTCCTGGTCGAGCAGGCCGGGGAGCACGCGTACCAGGTGCTCGGCGCGGACTTCGTCACCACCGAGGACGGCACCGGGATCGTCCACCTGGCCCCGGCCTTCGGCGAGGACGACCAGAACGTCTGCAACGCCGCCGGCATCCCCACCGTCGTCACCGTGGACGACCACACCCGGTTCACCGCGCTGGTCCCGCCGTACCAGGGTGAGCAGGTCTTCGACGTCAACAAGCCGGTGATCCGCGAGCTCAAGGACCGGGGGGTGGTGCTCAAGCAGGACACCTACACCCACTCGTACCCGCACTGCTGGCGCTGCGACACCCCGCTGGTCTACAAGGCGGTGTCGTCGTGGTTCGTCGCCGTGACCAAGTTCAAGGACCGGATGGTCGAGCTCAACCAGCAGATCAACTGGACGCCCGGGCACATCAAGGACGGCTCGTTCGGCAAGTGGCTGGCCAACGCCCGCGACTGGTCGATCAGCCGGAACCGGTTCTGGGGCTCGCCGATCCCGGTGTGGAAGTCCGACGACCCGAACTACCCGCGGCTGGACGTGTACGGCTCGCTGGAGGAGATCGAGCGGGACTTCGGCGTACGCCTGAGCGACCTGCACCGGTCGGCGGTGGACGAGCTGGTCCGCCCGAACCCGGACGACCCGACCGGCAAGTCCATGATGCGCCGGGTGCCGGAGGTGCTGGACTGCTGGTTCGAGTCCGGCTCGATGCCGTTCGCCCAGGTGCACTACCCGTTCGAGAACCGCGAATGGTTCGAGCACCACTACCCCGGCGACTTCATCGTCGAGTACATCGGACAGACCCGCGGCTGGTTCTACACGATGCACGTGCTGGCCACCGCGCTGTTCGACCGGCCGGCGTTCCGCAACTGCCTCAGCCACGGAATCCTGCTCGGCTCCGACGGGCGCAAGATGTCCAAGAGCCTGCGCAACTACCCGGACGTCTACCACGTCTTCGACGCGTACGGCTCGGACGCGATGCGCTGGATGCTGATGTCCTCGCCGGTGCTGCGCGGCGGCGACATGCCGGTCACCGAGGCGGGCATCCGGGACGCCGTCCGGCAGGTGCTGCTGCCACTCTGGAACGTCTGGTACTTCTTCTCGCTCTACGCCAACGCCGACGGCTACACCGCGCGTCGCCGGACCGACTCGACGCACCTGCTCGACCGGTACGTGCTGGCAAAGACGAACGAGCTGGTCGAGACGGTCCAGGGGCAGATGGAGGCGTACGACATCTCCGGCGCCTGCGCCACCGTCCGGTCCTACCTGGACGCGCTGACCAACTGGTACGTGCGCCGATCCCGGGACCGGTTCTGGTCGGGTGACGCCGAGGCGTTCGACACCCTCTGGACGGTGCTGGAGACGCTCTGCCGGGTGGTCGCGCCGCTCGCGCCGCTGACCGCCGAGGAGATCTGGCGCGGTCTCACCGGCGAGCGGTCGGTGCACCTGACCGACTGGCCGTCGGCGCAGGAGTTCCCGGCCGACCACGAGCTGGTGTCCGCGATGGACAACGTGCGCGCGGTCGCCTCGGCGGCGCTGTCGCTGCGCAAGGCCAAGGGCCTGCGCGTACGGCTGCCGCTGTCGACGCTGACCGTGGCCTCGCCGGTCGCGGAGAAGCTGCGCCCCTTCAGTGACCTGGTCGCCGACGAGGTCAACGTGAAGGAGGTCGTCTTCTCCGACGAGGTGTCGGCGTACTGCCAGCAGGTGCTGACCGTGGTGCCGCGCGCGCTCGGCCCCCGGGTCGGCAAGGCCGTGCAGCAGGTGATCAAGGCGGTCAAGGCGGGGGAGTGGGAGCTGGTCGAGGGCGCCCCGGTCGCCGCCGGCGTCACCCTGGCCGAGGGCGAGTACGAGCTGCGCCTGGTCGCCGCCGACGCCGAGCACTCCGCGCCGCTGCCCGGCGGCGAGGGCGTGGTCGTGCTGGACACCGAGGTCACCCCGGCGCTGGCCGCCGAAGGGTTGGCCCGGGACGTGGTCCGGGTGGTGCAGCAGGCCCGGCGGGACGCCGACCTGGACGTCTCGGACCGGATCGTGGTGTCGGTGTCGGCCTCCGAGGAGGTGCGGGCGGCGGTCTCCGCGTACACCGACTTCGTGGCCCGCGAGGTGCTGGCCGACACGGTCGACTTCGCCGAGGGCGTCGACGGCTTCGCCGGCGAGGTCGGCGAGGGCGAGCGGGTGACGGTGGCCGTCCGCCGGGTATGACGCAGTGCGGCGGTGGTGGTCCGGCGGTGTCCCGCCGGGCCGCCACCACCGGCCCCGCCCACGCCCCCAACAGGCCCGCTCAGCAGCCGGTCGGCCCGGCCACCCGCGCGGGACTCCGTGGACCCGTCCGCTACCGTGACACCGCCTGTTCAACGCACGACCGCCGGAGGACCAGTGCCCCTGCTCTACACCATCGGCAAGCTCACCGTGGCGCCCGCGCTCCGGTTGGCCTTCCGTCCGACCGTGGAGGGGTTGGAGCACATCCCGGAAACCGGTGGTGCGATCTTCGCGGGCAACCACCTCTCGGTCGCCGACGAACTCTTCCTCGGCACCGTCGTCCCCCGGCACCTGGCCTTCTGGGCCAAGTCGGAGTACTTCAAGGGCACCGGCCCGAAGGGCGCGCTCTCCAAGTTCGTGCTCACCGGCCTGGGCGCCATTCCGGTCGAGCGGGCCGGCGGCCGGGCGGCGCTGTCCGCGTTCGACGCCGCCATTCCCGCGCTGCGTGGTGGTGACCTGGTCGCGGTCTACCCAGAGGGGACGCGCTCGCCGGACGGGCGGCTCTACCGGGGGCGTACCGGCACGGTCCGGCTGGCGGTGGCGGCCGGCGTGCCGATCATCCCGGTCGGCATGATCGGCACCGACAAGGCCCAGCCGATCGGCGCCCGGGTGCCCCGGCCCGGCCGCGCGAAGATCACCGTCCGGTTCGGCAAGCCGCTCGACTTCACCGGCCGGCCGGACGACCGCACCTCGCTGCGCGCGATGACCGACGAGCTGATGGCCGAGATCCAGAAGCTCACCGGCCAGGAGTACGTGCCCCGCTACGCGCCGCCGCGCGCCCACCCGCCGCTGGCGGGGGAGCCCGGCGCCGTCTGACCCGTCCCGGCGGGTTCCGGGATGAGCCTCAGGGCTGTGCCGGTGGCGGCGTGACGATGTTTTCCCGCAGGGTGTCCAGCAGGCGGGCGCTGTCGTCGACGGAGAGCCGGGTGAAGACCCCGGTGGTGATGCTGCCGTAGTCGACCGACGTGCAGACCACCACGTCGGCGCCGTCCGACCGGCCCGTGGCGCACCGCTCGTACCGGCCGCGTACCCCGGTCTCGACCGGCTGCGGGGTGCCGAGCCGGTAGGTCTCGGTCAGCCGGGTCATCTCGTCGTCCGCATCGGACTCCGGGTTGAACCGGAAGCCGGTGCCGCCGAAGACGGTGACCCGCTTGCCGTCGCCGGTGGCGTAGACCCCGGCGAAGACGTCCTCGGAGAGCAGGTTCGTCGCCCGTACCTCTGCCTTCAACCGCTTGGCGGTCGCCTGGCTGCCGGCGTCCTGGCGCAGCGTCAGATCGGCCACCTGGCCGGGCAGCGCGGCCTTCGCCGGGTACTGCTCCCACATCGGCTTGCCGAACCAGGCCGGGCAGCCGCAGCAGCAGATCAGGCCGAGCAGCAGCACCCAGGGCCAGCGCCGGCGACGCCGGACGGGCACCGGGACGTACCCGCGGGGGGCCTGCCACCCCGGCGGCGGAGTGACCGCCTCTGGTTTGCGGCCCCGGCGCTGCTTCGGCGGACGGGCCGGCGCGGGCGGCGGAGCCGGTCGGGGTGCGGCGGCCGGCGGCGGCGACACCGGGTGCGCGGCGGGCGACGCCGGGTACGGGTGGGCCGGCGGTGGCTGCGGGGGCTCGTAGTGCCGGGTGGGCGGCGGCACCGGGTAGGGCAGCGTCGGCGGCAGCGCGGGGAGGTGGTGTTCCAGCTCCCACGAGCCGGTGTCCGCGCCGGCCCACGGGTCCACGGGCGTGCGGTGCTCGGGCAGCTCGACCGGGGCGGGCGGGACCGGCGTGGGCTCCGCGGACTCGCCCCAGGCAGGTCGGCGCGGCGGCGGGGGCGGGACCGCCGCCGAACCGGTCCAGCGCGGCGCGGGTGGCTCCGGCTCGACCCGGGTGGGCTCGGGCGGTCCGGGCTCGACGCGGGTGGGCTCGGACGGTCCGGGCTCGACGCGGGTGGGCGGGGGCGCGTCGTCGGTGTGGCCGGCTGAGGGCGCGGCGTCGACCCGGGTGGGCGGGGGCGCGGTGCCGGTGGCCGGTGGCTCGCCGTCGACCCTGGTGGGTGGCTCGTCGTAAACGGGGGCTGCCGGTGAGGTCGGGGCGGCGTCGACCGGGGTGGACGTCGGCTCGTCGGGCGTCTGGCCGCTCGGGGCGGGTGAGGTGGGCGCGGGGGCCTGGTCCGGGGGCGTGGGCGGGCGCTCCGCCGCCGGTTGCTCCGGGTCGGCGTCGGAGCCGTCGGTGGGCAGCTCACGGGTGGCGTGCGGGCCCGGGCGGGGCGGGGCGTCGGCGGGTACGGGCGAGGGGGCGGGTTCCCCGACGACCGCCGGTTCGCGGCCCACGTCGGTGCCCGGGGTGCTCCCGTCGGCCGGCCGGTCTGCCCCCGGCTGCGGCTGCGGCATCGCGGCAATCTCCTCTCGCGCCGGTTGCGAGGTTAGTACCGGCATGCCACCGCCGACGAACCCGTCCACCGCCGCCCGCCCTCGGACGATGCCGGGGCAGGGTGCGGTGACGGGTTGGACCGGGCCGGGTGCTCAAGATCGGGTCGCATTCTCCGAGTCCGAGGACGGCGTGTCGGATCGGTGAATGCGACTGGATCTTGAAGATGGGGCGAGCGCGTCTTGGGGCTGGTGAGCTGGATGGGGCGGCGGGGGCGCTCGGTGGGGCGCGTCGGGGGGCGGCGGGCGGTGCGGCGCGGGGGGTGGCCGGTGGGCGCGTACCCTTGGGCATCATGAGTGCCCCGTCCACGACGCCGCGCCCCGCCGCGGCCAATTCCATCTGGCCCCGGCTGGAGCCGCTGCTGCCTCAGGTGACCAAGCCCATCCAGTACGTCGGTGGCGAGCTGGGCGCGGTGGTCAAGGACTGGGACGCGGCGACCGTGCGCTGGGCGCTGATGTACCCCGACGCCTACGAGGTCGGTCTGCCCAACCAGGGCGTGCAGATCCTCTACGAGGTGCTCAACGAGCTGCCCGACGTGCTCGCCGAGCGCACCTACGCGGTCTGGCCGGACCTGGAGAAGCTGATGCGCGCCCACGGCGTGCCGCAGTTCACCGTCGACGCGCACCGCTCGGTGCGCGACTTCGACGTGTTCGGCGTCTCGTTCTCCACCGAGCTGGGCTACACCAACCTGCTCACCGCGATCGACCTGGCCGGCATCCCGATGCTCGCCGCCGACCGCACCGACGCCGACCCGGTGATCGTGGCCGGCGGGCACGCCGCGTTCAACCCGGAGCCGATCGCCGACTTCGTCGACGCCGCCGTGCTCGGCGACGGCGAGGAGGCGGTCCTGGAGATCACCACGATCGTCCGGGAGTGGAAGGCCGAGGGCTCCCCGGGCGGCCGGGACGAGCTGCTGCTGCGCCTGGCCCGCACCGAGAGCGTCTACGTGCCGCGCTTCTACGACGTGGACTACCTGCCCGACGGCCGGATCCAGCGGGTCGTGCCGAACCGGGCGGACGTGCCGTTCCGGGTGCACAAGCGCACGACGATGGACCTGGACGCCTGGCCGTACCCGAAGAAGCCGCTGGTCCCGCTCGCGGAGACGGTGCACGAGCGGTACGCGGTGGAGATCTTCCGGGGCTGCACCCGGGGCTGCCGGTTCTGCCAGGCGGGCATGATCACCCGCCCGGTGCGGGAGCGCTCGATCACCACCGTCGGCCAGATGGTCCGCGACGGCCTGGAGTTCTCCGGCTTCCACGAGGTCGGCCTGCTGTCGCTGTCGTCGGCCGACCACTCCGAGATCGGCGACATGTGCTCCGGCCTCGCCCAGCAGTACGAGGGCACCAACGTGTCCCTGTCGCTGCCGTCGACCCGGGTGGACGCGTTCAACATCGACCTGGCCCAGGAGCTGTCCCGCAACGGCCGGCGTACCGGTCTGACCTTCGCCCCGGAGGGCGGGTCGGAGCGGATCCGCAAGGTCATCAACAAGATGGTGTCGAAGGAAGACCTGATCCGCACCGTCGTCACCGCGTACAGCAACGGCTGGCGGCAGGTGAAGCTCTACTTCATGTGCGGCCTGCCCACCGAGACCGACGAGGACGTCCTCGAGATCGCGGACATGGCGCACGAGGTGATCAAGGCAGGTCGGGCGGCGACCGGCTCCAAGGACATCCGCTGCACCGTCTCCATCGGCGGTTTCGTGCCGAAGCCGCACACCCCGTTCCAGTGGGCGTCGATGGAGCGCCCGGAGGTCATCGACCACCGGCTCAAGATCCTCAAGCAGGCGATCAACGCGGACCGCTCGCTGGGCCGGGCGATCGGCTTCCGCTACCACGACGGCGAGCCGTCGCTGATCGAGGGCCTGCTCAGCCGCGGTGACCGTCGGGTCGGCGCGGTGATCCGCAAGGTCTGGGAGAACGGCGGCCGGTTCGACGGCTGGAGCGAGCACTTCTCGTACCAGCGCTGGGTGGAGGCCGCCGCCGAGGTGCTGCCGACCTTCGGCGTGGACCTGGACTGGTACACCACCCGGGAGCGCGACGAGCTGGAGGTCCTGCCCTGGGACCACCTGGACTCGGGCCTGGACAAGGACTGGCTCTGGCAGGACTGGCAGGACTCGCTCTCCGAGTACGAGCAGGACGACTGCCGGTGGACCCCGTGCTTCGACTGCGGCGTCTGCCCCTCGATGGACACCGAGATCCAGATCGGCCCGACCGGCCGGAAGCTGCTTCCGCTCACCCCGGTCAACGGCCTGAAGGTCCCCACCGGCGCTCAGCAGTGACCGTTCGGGGCGGGTGTGCCGCGCGTGGGCGCGCCACCCGCCCCGCCCCGGCGATCATGAAGTTATTGTCACCGGCATCCGTGGCACCTTCATGACCGACCGGTCCTGACACCGAGGAGCACGACGATCAGCAGGAAACCACAGCCGGAGGGCGGGCAGGCGCCGGTCGTCCAGCGCGTCCGGATCCGGTACGCCAAGCGCGGCCCGCTCCGGTTCACCTCGCACCGCGACTTCGCCCGGGCCTTCGAGCGCGCACTGCGCCGGGCCGGCGTCCCGATCGCCTTCTCCCAGGGCTTCACCCCCCACCCCAAGATCTCCTACGCCAGCGCCGCCCCGACCGGCGTCGCCAGCGAGGCCGAGTACCTGGAGATCGGCCTGCGCGAGCAGGTCGACCCGGAGCAGCTGCGCGCGGCGCTGGACGCGGCGCTCTCGCCCGGGCTGGACGTGCTCGACGCGGTGGTCGCCGGGAGCGGCAGCCTGGCCGACCGGATCGAGGCCTCGCACTGGCGCATCGAGCTGCCCGAGGTCGAGCCGGCCGTGCTGGAGGCGGCCGTCGCCGCGTTCACCGCCGCCGAGAAGATCCAGGTCGAGCGGATGACCAAGCAGGGCCGGCGCACCTTCGACGCCCGGGCGGCCGTCACGCGCATCGATGTGGTGCCGCCCCCGGAGACGCCTTCCGGGGTGCCGGGCGTGTCGTGTGCGATACTCGAACTGGTCGTGCGGCAGGTCACCCCGTCCGTACGGCCCGATGACGTCCTTTCCGGCCTCCGCGTGGTGGCCGACCTGGTGCCGCCGGTCTCGCCAAGGGTGATCCGGCTGGCGCAGGGCACGTTGACCGCGCAGGGTGCGATCGTGGATCCGTTGGACGCGGACCGCGACGGGGCAACCATCGGTGAGCACTGACCGACGGTCGGTGCTCTAGGCAGGCAGACTTCGGCGGTCGCGCACCACGCGCGCCCGGCGGAAACACTTTTGCGGCAACCCTGCGTGGCAGCGCTCACCCGCGCCCGGGGCGGCCAGAACTGGAGAACGTCCATGCTCGAGAACGAGCCCGAGGGCGGCGAACGGACCGGCGCACAGCCGGCCGGCGACACCGCCGACGCCACCACTGACAGCGCCACTGACAGCGTCACCACCGGCAGCGCCACCACTGACAGCGCTGCCGAGGCCGCGCCGAAGCGGCGGCGCACCACCCGGCGCAAGGCGGCGCCGCTGAACCAGCCGGAGCAGGTCGACGCCCCCGCCGAGGCGTCGGCGACCGCCGCCTCCGGCACCGACGAGGCGCACCAGGCCGAGGTGCTCGCCCCGGTCGCCGGTGAACTGGACACCCCGCCCAAGACCACCCGTCGTCGGCGCAAGGCGGCACCCGCCGCTGCCGCCGAGGAGCCGGTGGTGGCCACCGGCGCCGAGGAGCACACCGCGGAGGTCGTTCCGCCGGTGAAGGTCACCCGGACCCGGCGCAAGAAGGCCGCCGCCCCGGCGGCGGCCGAGCCGGCCGCCGAGACCCCGGTCGAGCCCGCGCCGCCGGCCGTCGAGGCCGCCCCGCCGGTCGTCGCCGCGGTCGAGGAGGAGGAGCCCGCCGTGGAAGCGGCGGCGCCCACCGAGCCCACCGCGCTCGACGAGGAGCCCACCGAGCCCGCCGAGGAGCCCGCCGAGGCCGAGCCGGGCACCGCCGAGCCCGCCGTCGCGGCCTCCGGCGCCGAGAGCCGGGCCGGCGAGGTCCCGCCCGGTGTCACGGTGTCCGGCGGCGAGCCGTCGGCCGAGCCCACGCCGGAGCCGCGTACCCGCCGCCGGCGGGCCGCGCTCTCCGCGCCCACCGTGCTCTTCATGGCCCCGCTGCCCGAGGACCTGCCGGCCGTCCGCGTGGTCGAGCCCGGCCCGGCGGCGGCCGAGGAGGCCGTCGAGGAGCCGGCCGAGACCGGTCGCCGACGTCGCCGGGGCCGCCGTGAGGTGGAGCCGGTCGAGGTGGCCGAGGTCGAGGAGGAGCCCACCGGCGAGGCCGAGGAGGCCGCCGAGGCCGAGGAAGAGGACGAGGACGAGAGCGCGGCGGCCCGCCGTCGCCGTCGTCGTGGTCGCCGGGGCCGCGGTCGCGGCAAGGGCGGCGCCGAGGACAGCGACGAGGAGGAAGAGGCCGAGGAAGCCGTCCAGGCCGAGGGCGGCGAGGCCGAGGAGCCCGAGGACGAGGAGGGCGAGGGCGACGGGCTGACCCGCCGTCGCCGCCGCCGTCGCCGCCGTGGCGCCGGGGACGTCGAGGGGGCCGCCGACGACGGCGTGCCCACCGTGGTCAAGATCCGCGAGCCGCGCAAGGCCGTCGACGAGGTGCAGGGCGTCTCCGGCTCGACCCGGCTGGAGGCCAAGCGCCAGCGCCGTCGGGACGGCCGCGAGCAGCGCCGTACCCGGCCGCCGATCCTCAGCGAGTCGGAGTTCCTGGCCCGCCGGGAGGCGGTCGACCGGGTGATGGCGGTACGCCAGCGCGGCGACCGCACCCAGATCGCGGTCCTGGAGGACGGCGTGCTGGTCGAGCACTACGTCACCCGCAACTCCTCCGGCACCATGGCCGGCAACGTCTACCTCGGCAAGGTGCAGAACGTCCTGCCCAGCATGGAGGCGGCGTTCGTCGACGTCGGGCGCGGCCGCAACGCCGTGCTGTACGCCGGCGAGGTCAACTGGGACACCTCCGGCCTGGAGGGGCGGGCGCGCTCGATCGAGCAGGCGCTGCGCTCCGGCGACTCGGTGCTGGTGCAGGTGACCAAGGACCCGATCGGGCACAAGGGCGCCCGGCTGACCAGCCACATCGCGCTCTCCGGCCGGCACCTGGTGTACGTGCCCAACGGCAACGCCTCCGGCATCAGCCGGAAGCTGCCGGACACCGAGCGCAAGCGGCTGCGGGACGTGCTCAAGAAGCTGGTGCCGGACGGCGCCGGTGTGATCGTCCGGACCGCCGCCGAGGGGGCGAGCGAGGACGAGCTGGCCCGCGACGTCAAGCGGCTCCAGGCGCAGTGGGAGGACATCCAGGCCAAGGCGGCCGAGGGTGGCGCCCCGGTGCTGCTCTACGAGGAGCCGGACCTGGTCATCCGGGTCGTCCGGGACCTGTTCAACGAGGACTTCCGCGAGCTGGTCATCGAGGGCGAGCAGTCGTACGACATGGTCGAGTCGTACCTGTCGCACGTCTCGCCCGACCTGGTCGCCCGGCTGCGCCGGCACGTCGGCGCCACCGACGTCTTCGCCGAGTACCGGATCGACGAGCAGATCATCAAGGGACTGGACCGGAAGGTCTTCCTCCCCTCCGGCGGGTCGCTGGTCATCGACCGCACCGAGGCGATGACCGTCATCGACGTCAACACCGGCAAGTACACCGGCTCCGGGGGCAACCTGGAGGAGACGGTCACCCGCAACAACCTGGAGGCGGCCGAGGAGATCGTGCGCCAGCTCCGGCTGCGCGACCTCGGCGGCATCGTGGTGATCGACTTCATCGACATGGTGCTGGAGTCGAACCGTGAGCTGGTGCTGCGCCGGCTGACCGAGTGCCTGGGCCGGGACCGGACCAAGCACCAGGTCACCGAGATCACCTCGCTCGGCCTGGTGCAGATGACCCGGAAGCGGATCGGCGCGGGCCTGCTGGAGGCGTTCAGCGAGACCTGCGAGTGCTGCAAGGGCCGCGGCCTGATCATCCACACCGAGCCGGTGCCGGAGAAGCCGCGGGCCGGCGGCGCGGGGGAGAAGGTCAAGGCGGTCGCCTCCTCGGTGGCCCCCGCCCCGGCGGCCGAGCAGACCGCCGGTTCGTCGCGCCGGCGCTCCCGCAAGGCCGCCGCCGCACCGGAGCGCACGGTGGTGGAGACCATCGAGAACACCGACGTGGTCGCCGAGGCCGAGGCCGAGTACCACGACACCATGGGCTACGACCTGTCCCGGTACGAGACCGAGACGTCGGCCGCGCCGGCGGTCGCCGACAGCCTGGAGGGCGAGTCGGCCCGGCTGGCCGGGGCGGACGACCCGGACGCGCTGGGCGACGGCGACGCCGAGGAGGAGAGCGGCGAGGGCGGCACCGGCCGGCGTCGGTCCCGCCGCGGTGGTCCCCGGCGGCGGACCCGCCCCTGACGGGCTGACCAGCCCGACGTTTCGCGGGGCCCCTCTCCCGGCAACAACTGCCGGCGGGAGGGGCCCTGTCGCGTTCTCCGGGCCCGGCTACGATCGGTCACCCCCCGGCTAGGAGAAGACAATGCGCCGCCTGCTCACCGCCACCCTGGTGACCGCCGTCCTGCTGACCGGCTCCGGCTGCTCCGGCGACCGGTCCGACGAGGCCGCCCCGGCCACCTCCGGTCCGTCGGCCGCCGCCACCGTGCTGCCGTCCGCCCCGGTCAGCGTCGCCCCGGCGGGGGGCAACGGGCCGCAGGTCTGCGCGGAGGCCGAGCAGGCCGCCTCGGCGGCCGTGCGGACGTACGTCGAGGAGCTGGGCAAGATGATCGCCGCGGTCGGCGCGAACGACAGCACCGGGGCCGAAACCGCCCGTAAGCGGGCGGAGTCGGCGTTGGCCACCTGGCGGTCGGCGCTGCGTGAGCAGTCGGCCCGGGCCACCGACCCGCAGTTGAAGACTCTGCTCACCGACCTGGCCACCGAGGTCGGCACGCTCGGCGCCGACGTCGAGTCGATCGACGAGACCGAGCTCGACCGCCTCCAGCAGCGCCTCGACCAGCTCTGCGGCCGCTGACCGGCGGGCCCGGTTTGGGTGTCGCCCGGTCCATGGCGTACCCTTGCCTGCGGCGCACTTTGGTGTGCCGAGTTCCCGCGTGCCCGCGCCGCCGGTGTCACTGCTACCCGGCGAGTCGCCGTGGGAACGACCAGCCAGCAGCCTCAACGACAGGGAGTCCGCCTCCGATGTACGCGATCGTCAAGACCGGCGGCAAGCAGTACAAGGTCGCCGAGGGCGACGTGATCGAGGTCGAGAAGCTCGCCGGTGCCCCCGGCGACGCGGTGAAGCTCACCGCGGTGCTCCTCGTCGACGGTGACGACCTGGTGACCGACGCGGCGAAGCTTGCCTCGGTCGCGGTGTCCGGCGAGATCGCCGCGCACACCAAGGGCCCGAAGATCCGGATCCACAAGTTCAAGAACAAGACCGGCTACCACAAGCGCCAGGGTCACCGCCAGCCGCTGACCCAGGTCAAGGTGACCGGCATCTCCAGCGGGAAGTAGGTCGTCCTCAAATGGCTCACAAAAAGGGTGCGTCCAGCTCGCGTAACGGCCGTGATTCCGCGGCCCAGCGACTCGGCGTGAAGCGCTTCGGTGGTCAGGTGGTCAGCGCGGGTGAGATCCTCATCCGTCAGCGGGGCACCAAGTTCCACCCCGGTGACCTGGTCGGCCGTGGCGGCGACGACACGCTCTTCGCGCTGGCGGCCGGTGCGGTCCAGTTCGGCACCAAGCGCGGTCGCAAGACCGTCAACATCGTGCCGCAGCAGTAGTTCGAAGGCTTTGCGGGCCGTGGACCTCGGGTCCCGGCCCGCTTCGCTTTTTCGCATGCGGGGGCGGACCTCGCTGGAAGGATTGGCGTCGTGACGACGTTCGTTGACCGGGTCGTCCTGCACATGCAGGCCGGCGACGGCGGGCACGGCTGTGCCTCCATCCACCGGGAGAAGTTCAAGCCGTTCGGTGGCCCGGACGGGGGCAACGGCGGGCACGGCGGCAGCGTCTCCCTGGTGGTCGACCCGCAGGTGACCACGCTGCTCGACTTCCACTTCCGCCCGCACCTCAAGGCCGAGAACGGCAAGGGCGGCGCCGGGTCGAACCGGGACGGGGCCAACGGCCACGACCTGGTGATCAAGGTGCCGAACGGCACCGTGGTGCAGACCCTCGACGGCCAGGTGCTGGCCGACCTGGTCGGCGCGGGCACCACCTTCGAGGCCGCCCGGGGCGGGCGCGGCGGTCGGGGCAACGCGTCGCTGGCCAACGCCAAGCGCAAGGCCCCCGGCTTCGCCGAGCTGGGCGAGCCCGGTGACCGGCTGGACGTGGTGCTGGAGCTCAAGAGCGTCGCCGACGTCGGCCTGGTGGGCTTCCCGTCCGCCGGCAAGTCGTCGCTGATCTCGGTGATCTCCGCCGCCAAGCCGAAGATCGCCGACTACCCGTTCACCACCCTGGTGCCGAACCTCGGCGTGGTCCGGGTCGACAACCACACCTTCACGGTCGCCGACGTGCCGGGCCTGATCCCCGGGGCGGCCACCGGCCGGGGGCTGGGGCTGGAGTTCCTCCGCCACGTCGAGCGCTGCGCCGTGCTGGTGCACGTGGTCGACACCGCGACGTTGGAGCCGGGCCGCGACCCGCTCGCCGACATCGACGCCATCGAGGCCGAGCTGTCCGAGTACGGCGGCCTCGCCGACCGTCCCCGGCTGGTCGCGCTGAACAAGATCGACGTACCGGACGGGCGGGATCTCGCCGAGATCGTCCGGCCGGACCTGGAGGAGCGCGGCTTCCGGGTCTTCGAGGTCTCCACGGCCACCCGCGAGGGGCTCAAGGAGCTGATGTACGCGATGGCCGAGGTCGTCGAGGAGAGCCGCCAGGCGGCCCCGCCGGCCGAGCCGACCCGGATCGTCATCCGCCCGAAGGCGGTGGACGACGCCGGCTTCACCATCGAGGCGGAGGAGGACGGCTCCTTCACGGTGCGCGGCGTGCGGCCCGAGCGCTGGGTCCGGCAGACGAACTTCGAGAACGACGAGGCGATCGGCTTCCTCGCCGACCGGCTCGCCCGCCTCGGCGTCGAGGAGAAGCTGGCCAAGGTCGGCGCCAAGCCGGGCGACCTGGTGCGCATCGGCGAGCGGGAGTTCGACTGGCAGCCCACCCTCTACGCCGGCACCGAGTTCGTGCCGGGCAGCCGGGGCACCGACGTGCGGCTGGAGGAGAAGTCCACCCGCGCCTCGGCTGCCGAGCGGCTGGCCGCCCGCAAGGCACGCCGGCAGCGCCCGGCCGACGAGCTGGAGGCCGGTGGCCTGGACGCGGACGTCTCCGACGACCTGGACGACGACGACGTCGATTAGCTCCGCCCCGTCCGTGTCCGGGTCGATCGCCGGAAACCTCCGGGAAATCGGCCGGGCATAGCCTGGGCGGATGCTGATCGAGTCCCGCCCCTGCACCGATCCGGAGATCGACGCCCTCGTCGTCGCTCAGCAGCGTGAGCTGCGCGAGGCCGACGGCGGGCTGGACGGGCAGGTCACCGTCACGCACGACGACATCCGCTACCTCGCGGTGGTCGTCGACGGCCGGGCGGTGGCCTGCGGGGGGATCCAGTCGCTGGACGCGGCCACCGGGGAGCTCAAGCGGATGTACGTCCGACCCGCGTACCGGGGCCGGGGCATCGCCCGGCAGTTGCTGACCGCGCTGGAGGAGTTGGCCTTCCAGCGGGGGCACTCGGTGGTCTGCCTGGAGACGGGCGTGTACCTGCCGGCGGCGATCGGGCTCTACACCTCCTGCGGGTACGAGCCGATCCCGGTCTACGGCGAGTACGTCGACAACCCGTACAGCGTCTGCTTCGCCAAGCGCCTGCCGGTGGCCGCCTGAGGGGCGGGTCAGGCGCCGGTCTGGGCGTGCGCCACGGTGACCGGCTTGGACTCCGGGGACGCGTGCTGGCGCAGGACGATGCTCAGCAGGATCAGCGCGCCGACGGCCAGGAACTCGCTCTGCCAGTTCTGCATGGACTGGAACCAGAAGTCGCTGGTGCCGAGGAACTGCCAGGCGCTGATCGGAGCGGCCCCGCTCTGCAGCGCCTGCTCCTGGTTGTACTGCGCCACGCCGCCGAGCAGGTGGCCGACGAACGAACCGGCGAAGATGAGCAGCAGGGCCAGTGAGAGGCTGTTGCGGTAGACCACCAGCGGCAGGCCGCCGACGCGGACCGGCCAGGGGGAGTCCGGCCCGGCCCGGCGCTCGTCGTCCTCCGGGCGGTCGGTCTGGCCCTCCGGCTTCGAATCCGCCGACCCCTGCTGCACCAGGTACGCGGTGAGCAGCACGTAGCCGCCCATCTGGAGGAACTCCGACTCCCAGTTCTCGAAGACGGACTCGGCGAAGTGCCCGGTGCCCAGGTACGCCAGCCAGCTGAGCGGCTTGGCGCCGTACTCGGCCAACTCCTGGTTGTGGGTCTGCCAGCCGAAGACGCTCTGCAGTGTCAGAAAGACGAGGAAGGCGCCGAGCATGACGATGCTCAGCGCGTTGTTGCGGATCCACCGTGGCATCGTGACCTCCTCGTCCGGCGCCTGACGCCCTATCCGGTGCCCGCTTCCCAGTCCGATCAAACTCGGACATGCCGGGCGCTGCGGTGGCGCTTCTTCAGGGGCGGTCGAACGGGGTGTCCAGCCGGCCGCCGGTGCCCGCGTCGTTGGAGAGCAGCAGCCCGAGCGCGAGCATGCCGAAGCCGAGCCCCAGGTGCAGCCAGTCGTCGGCGTCGTTGAGCGGGACGAAGTTGGCGGCGGACTCCTGGTCGATGGCGAAGCCGTACAGCCAGAGCCCCAGGTAGGCGACGCCGCCTCCGGCCAGGAACAGCCGGGCCGCGCCCACCCGGCGGGCCATCACCAGCCCGAGCAGTCCGAAGAGCAGGTGCAGCGCGTTGTGCAGGACCGACACCTGGAACAGGCCGAGCAGCTTCGCGCCCGAGTGGTGACCGGCGAAGGTCAGGTCGTCGTATCCGGTGGTGACGCCCGGGACGAAGCCGAGCACGCCCAGCACCAGGAAGACCACGGCGACCACGAGCGCGACCCCCTGGATCCGGGGTTTCGGCCCGGCCGCGCCACGCCCGCGCACGTCACGTGCCATCGATGTCACCTCCACGGAGCAGCTGCCGGCGACAGCCGGACGATCCTCCATTCTGTGACCGAACGGTCACGGAACGCAGAGGAATGACGAATCAGGCATGGACCCGACAACGGGGGGTAGGTCAAGGGTGACGCCGGCGTGACCGTCGGCGGAAACCCCCCAGCACAGAACCGCACGAGTCCGAGCGGAAGGGAAACCATGACTTACGATCTCTCACCCACGTCTTCCACCTACGGGCGCGATCAGGGCAACGGTAACGGCGGCGGCGTCAAGGACCAGGCCCGCCAGGTCGGCGCCGAGGCCGCCAACGCGGGTGGCGCGGTCGCGCAGACCGCCAAGGAGCAGGGTCGCGAGGTGGTCGGTGAGACCAAGCGGCAGGCCCGCAACCTGTACGGCGAGGCCCGCAACCAGCTCGCCGGCCAGACCAGCCAGCAGCAGCGCCGGGCCGCCGGCGGGCTCCGCTCGCTGGCCGACGAGATGCGCTCAATGGCGCAGAGCGGTGGCGCGGGCGGCCCGGTGACCGAGCTGGCCCACCAGGCGGCCGACCGGGTGCACGGTGTGGCCGGCTGGCTGGAGGAGCGCGAGCCGGGCGACCTGCTCAACGAGGTCAAGACCTACGCCCGCCGCAACCCGGGCACCTTCCTGGTCGGGGCGGCCCTGCTGGGCGTGCTCGCGGGCCGGCTGACCAAGGGCCTCACCTCCGCCGACGACTCGACCGGCGCCCACGGCCTGTACGGCTCGACCGGCGGCTACGACCCGGACCGTACCGCGGTCATCCCGACGCCGCCCGCGCCGCGCGCGGTCCCGGACAGCTACCTCGACCCGACCCCGGGCTACGCCGGCACGGCGTACCCGGACAACGGCGGCACCACCAGCTACGCCGACCCGGCGGGCGGCACCGGTCAGCCGCTGCCCCCGGTGACCCAGACCGACCCGCTGCCGGGCGTGCCGTCCAGCGGCACCGGCAACCCCCGTCCGTGAGCGAACGAGTCATCCGAAGGGAGGCGGCGGCATGAGCATGCCGACGCAGGGGTCTCCAGTGGACCCCGGGTACCACCCCGCGGGTGCGCCGCACACCGCGGACGAGGTCAGGGGCAGCTCCCTCGGTGAGCTGATGCGCAGTGTCACCACCGACCTGTCCACCCTGATGCGGCAGGAGGTGGAGCTGGCCAAGGCCGAGATCCGCCAGGAGGGGAAGAAGGCGGGCAAGGCCGCCGGTCTCTTCGGTGGCGCCGGCTTCGGCGGCTACATGGTGGCGCTGTTCCTGTCCATCGCGCTGTGGCAGGCCCTGGACAACGTGATGGATTCGGGCCTGGCCGCGCTGATCGTCGCCGTCATCTGGGCGGTCATCGCCGCCGTCCTCTACTCCATGGCCAAGAAGAACGCCGAGCGGATTCGCGGCCTCAAGCAGACCAACGACAGCGTGCAGCGCATCCCCGACGCGCTCAAGCCCCACCCGGAGGGAGTCACCCGATGAGCACCGATCCCGACCAGATCCGCCGGGAGATCGAGGCCACCCGCAACAGCCTGAGCTCGGACGTGGACGCCCTGGCGTACAAGGTCAGCCCCGGCCGCATCGTCGACGACCGTAAGCAGCGGGTGCGCAGCGCGCTGCAGAATGTGAGGGAAAAGGTTATGGGTAGCGCTTCCGACCTCGGCCACAGCACCGGCTACGCCGCCCACTCGGTCGGCGACCGCGCCTCCTCGGCGGCCTCCACCGTCAGCGACAAGGCCCACTCGGCGGCCTCCACGGTCAGCGACAAGGCCCACTCGGCCGCCTCGACGGTCGGTGACGCCGCGCAGCGGGCGCCGCACGTGATCCGGCAGAAGTCCGAGGGCAACCCGCTGGCCGCCGGCCTGATCGCCTTCGGCGTCGGCATGCTGGTGTCCTCGCTGATCCCGGCCACCCGCCGCGAGCAGGAGCTGGCCACCCAGGTCAAGGAGAAGGCCACCGAGCACAGCGGGGCGGTGAAGGAGAAGCTGGGCGAGGTCGCCAGCGAGCTCAAGGAGGAGCTGCGCGAGCCCGCGCAGCGCGCCACCGAGTCGGTGAAGGCCACCGCCCAGGACGCCGTCCACGCGGTCAAGGACGACACCAAGTCGGCCGCCCAGGACGTCAAGGACCAGGCGCAGCAGTCCCGCGACCAGGTCCGGAACTGATCCGGCCACCCACGTCGCACACCGCAGCTCGCGGCCACTCCCGGCTTCCGCCGGGACGTGGCCGCGAGCTGTCGCACGTACCGGCCCCCGGCCGTGACGGCCGGCGTCGCGCGGACCGCCCGCACTGACGGCTGACGGCTCGCGGACCGCGCCCGCCCGCGCCCGACGGCGGGGGATCAGCGCCGCGCCCGACGGCAGGGGATCAGCGCACGCCCGCGCCCGGCAGGGGATCAGCGCCCGGCGCTCGGCGGCGGCGGGATCAGCGCCTGGTGAGGCGGCGGCGGAGGGTGTGCTCGAAGTGGGCGGCGCGGCGCACCCGGCCGTCGCCGTAGCGCACGCCGCCGCGCAGGACCCGCCGGGCCAGGGCGAGCCAGGCGCAGCCGCCGCGTTCCAGCAGCCACAGCGGGGCGGCCAGGGCGGTGGTCGGTGGGAAGACCGCGGTGCCGCCGGCCCATCGGCGCCCCCGCTCGGCCAGGGCGACCGTGGCGGCGGCGGCCGCGAGCAGCGCGCCGGGCCGTCGGGCGGCCAGCGCGGCCAGCACGCCGGGCAGCACCGCCAGCGAGGTCAGCAGCCGCACCGGCTGGGCCAGGTCGTCGTACGCCTGGCGGACCCGCTGGCCCCGGAAGTGCGCCGCGGTCGGCGGCAGCCGGCGTACGTAGAGCCCGGCCGGTGCCGCCTCGGTCCCGCCGTACGCCCGCACCGTGCGGATCAGCTCCAGGTTCTCGAAGAGCACGTCGGGGTCGTAGCCGCCCATCGCCCGGAAGGTGCTCCGGCGCACCGCCAGGGTGCCCGGGTAGTCGGCGCCGAGCGCCCGGTTGAGCAGCGTCCGGCCGGTGTCCCACCAGGCGTGCCAGGGCAGCGGGTCGAAGTAGTTCTGCGGCCGGACCAGGTCGGTGACGTCCAGCAGCCGGTGCGCGGTGCGCAGGGCGGGCTCGTCGTACCGGACGTCGTCGTCGGCGATCACCACGTGTTCGTGCCGGGCCATCGCGACGCCGGTGAGCACGCCGCGGACCTTGCCGTTGACGCCCTGCACCGCCGGGTCGGGCGCGACGTGCCGGACGACGCCGCGCCACGCGGCGGCGTGCTGGGCGAAGACCTCCGGCGGGGAGCCGTCCACCACGGTCACGTCGACGAGCGCGGCGATCGCGCGCAGGTACCCGGTCAGCTCGGCCAGGCCGGCGTCGTCGGACCAGCGCAGCGGCAGGACGTACTCGACGGGGAGGCGATCGGGGCGGACGCCGCGCTCCGGCGCGCGGACCGGTGGCGGGTCGGCCGGGGTCGGTGGCACCGGCCCGGCGGTGGCGGCCGGCGACGCGGGCGGGACCGGCCGGCGCCGGGCCGGGGCGCTCACGCCGACTCCGGGCGCCGGTAGACGGACACGTGGTCCCGGCTGTCGTCGGTGAAGGGGGCGCCGGACCAGTCGACCCACCGGTGTTCCCTGTTCATCCCGGCCAGCCGGGCCATCAGGTCCAGCTCGGCCGGCCAGGCGTAGCGGTGGTTGGCGGGCAGCAGCCGCACCCCGTCGTTGCCGAGTCGGATCTTGGTGGTGGTCATCCGCTGCTCCGCCGGGTACAACCGGGCCGCCTCCAGCAGCACCGCGTCCTGGGCGACGTGCACCGGGCGCAGCGCAGTGCCGCCGCGGAACGCGCCGGGGTCCGGCACCCACGCCTCCACCACGAACCGGCCCCCGGGCCGCAGGTGCGCCGCGGCGTTGCGGAAGCAGGCGACCTGGGCGTCCTGGTCGGGCAGCGCGAAGATCGTGTTGAACGCGAGCAGCACCAGGGCGAACTGGCCGGGAACGCGGGTCTGGGTGAAGTCGCCGATGGCCACCTCGATCCGCTCGCCGCCCGGCTTGGCCCGCAACCGGGCCGCCATCTCCGTCGACCCTTCGATCCCGGCGACCGTGAGCCCCCGTTCGCGCAGCGGCAGGGCCAGCCGGCCGGTGCCGATGCCGAACTCGCAGACCGGGCCACCGTCGGCGAGCGCCGCCAGGCAGTCCACGGCCGCGTCGGGGGTGAGGTGGGCGAACGCCAGGTCGTAGACGTCCGCGGGAATGTGCCGGCCGTACTCGCTCGCGTCGAAGGGCAACGCTGCCTCCCGGGAAAGGTGTTCGTCACCGCATGCCCGGAAACCGACCGGTCAAACGGGGCGTTTCGACGGGTTCACGCCGGGTAGCGCACCGGGATGCGGACGACCATCCCCGGGCGTCCGAGCGGAGGAGACGTGATGACCAGCAACGGAACGAGGTGGGCCCTGCTCGGGGTCACCACGGTGACCGCGGTCGGGGTCGGCCGGCTGGTGGCCCGGCGGCGGCGCCGTCACCAGCCGGAGCGGCAGGGCGGCTGGTACGTGGTGCGCCGCGGGATCACCGTGGACCGCCCGATGGACGCCGTCATCGGCTTCTGGACCGACCGCGAACGGCTGGACCGGGCCCTGGGCGAGTGGGCCACCCTCGAACAGCTCGACGAGAACCGGTGGCGCTGCGTCGCCGCCGACCCCGAGGGCGGCGGCACCGAGTGGCGGGCCGAGATCACCGTCGACGGGCCGGGCCGGCTCAGCTGGCGGGTCACCGACGGCCCGGTCCCGCAGGAGGGGCACGTGGACCTGACCCCCGCGCCGCAGGACCGGGGGACCGAGATCCGGGCCGAGCTGCGCTACCGCGCGGGCGGCCCGCTGGGCCGGATGCTGGGCCTGGCCCGGGGCGACGAGCCCGACCTGGCGCTGCGGGACGCGCTGCGGCGGATCAAGTCGTTGATCGAGAGCGGCCAGATGATCGACACCCGGCGCGACCCCTCCGGGCGCACCCCGGCGCAGGAGGCGGCGACCGACAAGGTCCGCGAGCGGCTCTCGACGGGAGGGCGGCCGTGAGGGCGCTGTGCTGGGAAGGGGTGGGCAAGCTGGCGGTCCGGGACGTGCCCGAGCCGCGCGTGCGGGCCGAGGGCGACATCATCG
The DNA here is from genome assembly GCF_036906795.1 of Micromonospora sp. CPCC 205739. Classification (NCBI taxonomy): domain Bacteria; kingdom Bacillati; phylum Actinomycetota; class Actinomycetes; order Micromonosporales; family Micromonosporaceae; genus Micromonospora; species Micromonospora sp. CPCC 205739. The sequence continues at coordinate 30,686 of NZ_JBAKHS010000013.1, forward strand.
TCAAGGTCCGGGCCAGCAGCGTCTGCGGTTCCGACCTGCACCTGATCAACGGGTTCCTGCCCGCCATGCGGGAGGGTGACATCCTCGGCCACGAGTTCATGGGCGAGGTGGTGGAGATCGGGCCGGGCGTACGGCGGCTGCGCGTCGGCGACCGGGTGGTGGTCGGCTCGGTGGTGGCCTGCGGCGGCTGCTGGTACTGCCGCACCGAGCAGTTCTCGCTCTGCGACAACTCCAACCCGCAGCCGGTCATCCCGGAGAAGCTGTGGGGCCATTCGCCGGCCGGCATCCTCGGCTACTCGCACGCCGCCGGCGGCTACTCCGGCAGCCACGCCGAGTACATCCGGGTGCCGTTCGGTGACATCGGCGCGTTCAAGGTCCCCGACGGGGTGCCCGACGACGCCGTCGTCTTCGCCTCCGACGCCATGCCCACCGGCTGGATGGCCGCCGACTTCTGCGGCCTCTCCGGCGGCGAGGTGGTGGCGGTCTGGGGCGCCGGCGGGGTCGGCCAGATGGCCGCCCGTGCCGCCCAGCTCCTCGGCGCCGAGCGGGTCATCGTCATCGACCGGCTGCCGGAGCGGCTCGCCACGGCCGCCGACCGGCTCGGAGTGGAGACGATCAACTACGCGGAGACCGACGTGCTGGAGGCGCTGCGGGAGATGACCGCCGGCCGGGGCCCGGACGCCTGCATCGAGGCGGTCGGCATGGAGGCGCACGACGTCGGCCCGGCGTACGCGTACGACAAGGCGAAGCAGACCGCCCGGCTGAGCACCGACCGGCCCACCTCGGTCCGCCAGGCGATCATGGCGTGTCGCAAGGGCGGCACGGTGAGCATCGTCGGCGTCTACGGCGGGCTGGTCGACAAGTTCCCCCTCGGCGCGGCGATGAACAAGGCCCTGGTGCTGCGGATGGGGCAGATGCACGCCCAGCGCTACATCCCCATGCTGCTGGACCGCCTCGCCACCGGCGAGATCGACCCCGGCTACCTGGCCACCCACCCGATGTCGCTGGAGGAGGGCGTGCGCGGCTACGAGATCTTCGAGAAGAAGCAGGACGCCTGCCTGCGCAGCGTGCTGCACCCGGCGGCGGCCTGACCGGCGTCCCGCCCTCCTGGGGCTGACCGGGTTGCCCCGCAACCCGTCGGCGCTCCAGGAGGGCGCTCTCCGTGCCGCGGATCGTCGCCGTCCTCGCCAGCCGGCCTCGGTGGCTCAGTCGGTGCGGCGCACCTCGTCGATGACGAAGCCGCTGGGCGGCAGCGCGGGCATCCGGCCCAGGTTCAGCGCCAGGTTCTGCGGCGGCACCTCGTACCGCATCGCGGTGGTGAGCAGGGTGACCGCGCGCTTCATCAGCTCGATGGTGATCCACTCGCCGGCGCACCGGTGTCCGCCCAGGTGCTCACCCCCGCCCTGCGGCACGAAGCCGTACGGGTCGTCGCGCCAGCCGACGAAGCGCTCCGGCCGGAAGCGTTCCGGCTCGGGCCAGAGCTCGGGGTGGTGGTTGGTGCCGTACAGGTCGAGCAGCACCCGCCAGCCGCGCGGGAAGTGGTGGCCCTGCCACTCGAAGGACTGCCGGACCCGGGCGGCGGTCACCGGGAAGAACGGGTAGTAGCGGCGGACCTCCTGGACGAAGCACTCGGTGCTCTCGTCGCCGGCCCGGACCCGCTCCCGCCAGGCCGGATGGTCGTGCAGGGCCAGGGCGGCGAAGGCCACGTACCGGTCGATGGCGACGGTGGGGCGCAGCACGTTGAGCAGCTCCACCGCGGCGACCCGGCGGGGCAGCAGCCGGTCCTCGGCGTCGCGGTGCTCCGCGATCGCCCGCAACGCGCTGCCCTCCGGGGCGGGCAGCGTGCCGACCCGGGCCCGCTCCACCACGTCGGCGGCCCAGCGTTCGCCGCGGCGGCGGCCGAGCAGCCCGCGCCAGTGCCGCGGTCCGAGCGCCGCCGGAGCGTCGATCATGGCGTGCAGCTCGTCGGTGCGGCGGGCGACCTGGCTCGAGGCCAGCGGGATGCCCGCCCAGGCGCAGACCGCCCGGGTCAGCATCCGGGCGACCTCGTCGTAGAGGACCACCGGGCCGGACTGCTCCCAGACCGGGATGCGGGCGGTCCACTCGTCGGCGAAGAGCTGCCCGAGCTGCCGGACCGCGTCGGGTGTCATGATCGACACGAGCATGGCCTTGCGGTCGGTGTGCGCTGGCCCGTCCAACCCCTGTACGCCGCCCCGGCCGGTCAGCGTCAGCCGGCCGCGTCTGGGCATCGCGCCCTTGCGCTGGAACCGCTCCGGGTCGTAGAAGAGCACCGCCGCCGGCCGGCCGCGCAGGCAGATCGTCGGTTCCAGCAGCAGCCGGGTCCGGAAGATGTCGCTGCCGTAGCGGTCGCAGCGGGAACCGATGAACCGGTACCCCTCACGCAGGAACGCCAGCGAGGCGTCCGGGCTGCGGTCGACGGGCATGGTGGCCATCGGGCTCTCCTGACACGGGTGACGGCGGCCGGCCGAACCGGTCGGCCGACTGGCGTCTACCCAGGCCGGGGCCGCTGAATCCCGCCGGTCGGCCGTCCGGGCGGGGCGCGGGCGGACCCGGGGGTGTGGGCCAGTTGACGAGCCGTCCGCTGGCCCCTCCCAGGACGCCGGAAACCTGGTTGGCTCGTCTGCGGGTCGGCCACGGATGTGCGGCCGGCGTGACGACGGGGAGGGCCGATGCGGGACAACAGGCCGCCGTACTGGCGGCAGCGGCAGGTGGTCGAGGCGATCGGGAGCGGTCGGTCCGGCGGGGCGGACGGCCCGCCGTTGATCACTCCCGCCCGGCCGGCCGCCCGGCCGCCCCGGCGCTTCACCGCCCACCTCGGCTTCGAGGCCGACGGGCCGGAGCAGGCCCGCGACCTCGCCGTCGCGTACGCCGAGGCGTTGAGCCTGCTCCGCCCGGAGGTGGTGCTCGGCGCGGCGGCCCTTTCGCCGGCCGACGCCTGGCACCGGGCCGAGCGGCTCTTCTGCGGCGTGCCCGGCCCGGACGGCGAGCGCTGCGCCGACGTGGCCGGTCATCCCGGCTTCCACCACGCTCCGGGCCCGGGGGGTCTCGGCTGGGGTGAGGGCGACGGGTGACACCGCGTCGGGCCGGCGCCCCGACGGTGTCCCGGTGGCGGCGACACCGCCTCCGGGGGTCGATGGGGCGCGGCCCGGCCCGGTGGCGCGCCCGGCGTCAGTCCAGGTCGAACTCGCCGTCCTGCGCGCCCGCGACGAAGGCGTCCCACTCGGCCTGGGTGAAGACCAGCACCGGCCCGTCCGGCTCCGCAGAGTTGCGCATGCCGATCAGGTCGTCGACGAAGGCGACCTCGACCGCGCTGTCGGAGGTGTCGCCGTCGGCTCGCTGCCAGACCGCCCGGGACAGGTCGAAATCGCCCTTGGGGTGCTGACCCATTGTTCGTCCTCCATCACCACGCGTCATGGGGAGCCCGTCCGGTTCCCCGTCGGGCAGGATAAGCGGATGCCGAGCCTGACCCGTGTAGAGGCGACCGCGCGTCGCGCGCTGATCACCGTCGAGTCCTATCTGGTGGACCTCGACCTGACCGGCGGCGGCGAGCGGTTCCGCTCCACCGCCACCATCCGCTTCCGGGCCACCCCCGGCGCCGACACCTTCGTCGAGGTCAAACCCGCCCAACTGCTCGGGGTACGCCTCAACGACCGGGACCTCGACCCGGACTCGCTGGACGACAACCGGCTGCCGCTGACCGGGCTGGCCGGGGAGAACATGCTGACCGTCGCCGCCGAGATGGCGTACTCGAACACCGGCGAGGGGATGCACCGCTTCGTCGACCCGGCCGACGGCGAGACCTACCTGTACGCGATGTCCTTCCTGGACGACGCGCAGCGCCTCTTCGCCGCCTTCGACCAGCCCGACCTGAAGGCGCCGGTGAGCTTGTCGGTCAGCGCGCCACCGGAGTGGACGGTCGCCGCCAACGGGCAGCTCGCCGCCAACCCGTCGCCCGGGCGCTGGGAGTTCGCCCCGACCGCGCCGCTGGCCACGTACTTCGTCTCGCTGATCGCCGGCCCCTGGCACGTGCGTCGCGCCGAGCACGACGGCATCCCGCTCGGGGTCTACTGCCGGCGCTCCCTCGCCGAGCACCTCGACGCCGACATCGACGAGATCTTCACCGTCACCCGGCAGTGCCTCGACCGCTTCCACCAGCTCTTCGCCGAGCGCTACCCGTTCGCCAAGTACGACCAGGCGTTCGTGCCGGAGTTCAACGCCGGCGCGATGGAGAACCCGGGCCTGGTGACCCTGCGCGACGACTACGTCTTCCGGTCGGCGGTCACCGACACCCAGCGCGAGCTGCGGGCCACCACCATCGCCCACGAGATGGCCCACATGTGGTTTGGTGACCTGGTCACCATGAGCTGGTGGGACGACCTCTGGCTGAACGAGTCGTTCGCCGAGTACCTCGGCACCCGGGTGACCGCCGAGGCGACCCGCTTCGGCCAGGCCTGGACGACCTTCGCGATGCGCCGCAAGGCCTGGGGCTACACCGCCGACCAGCGGCCCTCCACCCACCCGGTGGCCCCGGAGGAGGTCACCGACGCCGCCCAGGGCCTGCTCAACTTCGACGGCATCTCGTACGCCAAGGGCGCCAGCGTGCTGCGGCAGCTGGTCGCCTGGCTGGGCGACGAGGCCTTCCTGGCCGGCCTCAACGCCCACTTCGCCGCGCACCGGTTCGGCAACGCCACGCTGGCCGACCTGCTGGCCAGCCTCAGCGCGGCCAGCGGCCGGGACCTCACCGAATGGGCGGAGCGCTGGCTGCGCCGGCCGCAGGTCAACACGCTGCGGATGGAGACCGCGGTGGACGCCGACGGCCGCTGGGTCGACGCCGCCCTGGTGCAGACCGCCCCGGACGCCCACCCCGTGCTCCGGCCGCACCGGGTCGGCGTGGGCCGGTACGCCCCCGACGGCACGGCGAGCCGGTTCGAGGTGGATCTCGACCCGGACACCGACAAGGGCCGTACCGCGCTGACCGCGCTGATCGGTGAGCCGGCCACCGGCCTGCTGCTGCCCAACGACGGCGACCTGACCTTCGCCAAGATCCGCCTCGATCCCGCCTCCGCCGACGCGGTGCCGATGCTGCTGCCGGCGCTGGACGACCCGCTGGCTCGGGCGCTGCTCTGGGGCGAGGCGCTGGACGCCGCCCGGGACGGGGAGCGCCCGGTCGCCGCCGTGGTCTCGCTGATCGCGGCGGCGCTGCCCGCCGAGACCGAGGTGATCATCGCCGAGGACGTGCTCACGCTGAGCCGCGGCCTGATCGACCGCTACCTCGACCCGCTGGCCCGCGAGGCCGCCCTGCTGCGGGTCGCCGGGGCCTGCGCTGCGCTGCTCGCCGGGGCGCCCGCCGGTGGTTCGTTGCAGCTCGCCGCCGCGCGGGGCCTGCTCGCCGCCACCACCGACACCGGCCTGCTCGGCGGGTGGCTGGCCGGGGACGGGGTGCCGGCGGGGCTGGCGGTCGACACCGACCTGCGCTGGGCGCTGCTGCTGCGGCTGGTGGTGCTGGGCGCGGCCGGCGAGCCGGAGATCGCGGCCGAGGCGGCCGCCGACCGCAGCGCCACCGGGGCGGAACGGGCCGCGAGCTGCCGAGCCGCGCTGCCGGACGCCGCCGCCAAGCGGGCCGCCTGGGAGATCGTGACCCGCAGCACCGAGCTGTCCAACCGCCTGGTCGAGGCGACCGCCGAGGGGTTCTGGCAGCCCGAGCAGGCCGAGCTGACCGCGCCGTACGTCGAGCGGTACTTCGCCGACATGCCGGCCGCGGCGCGGCTGCGTACCGCCTGGGTGGCCGACCGGGTGACCACCCTGGCGTTCCCCCGCTACGCCGTGGCGCAGCCCACCCGGGAGCTGGCCGCGGCGCTGCTGGCCCGCGACGACCTCACGCCGGGGCTGCGCCGCTGGGTCACCGACCTGGACGACGACCTGCGTCGCGCGCTGGTCGCCCGGACGGCGGTGGCCGCCGCGTCGGCCTGAGCCCGCGCCGGTGGATGGGACGGCCCGGCGACCCCGACGGGTCGCCGGCCGTCCCCGGCCTACGATCGTCGGGTGGAGGAAGACATCCGGCGGATCGGCATCATGGGCGGCACCTTCGACCCCATCCACCACGGGCACCTGGTGGCGGCGAGCGAGGTGGCGGACCGGTTCGGCCTGGACGAGGTGGTCTTCGTCCCGACCGGTCAGCCGTGGCAGAAGGCGGACGAGCCGGTCAGCCCGGCCGAGGACCGCTACCTGATGACGGTGATCGCCACCGCGTCCAACCCGCGGTTCCAGGTGAGCCGGGTGGACATCGACCGCAGCGGCCCCACCTACACCGTCGACACCCTGCGTGACCTGCACGCCGAGTACGGCCCGAAGGTGCAGCTCTACTTCATCACCGGCGCGGACGCGCTGGAGAAGATCCTCTCCTGGAAGGATCTGGACGAGATCTTCGAGCTGGCCCACTTCATCGGGGTGACCCGCCCCGGGTTCGAGCTCACCGACAAGCACCTGCCCGCCGACACGGTGAGCCTGGTGCAGGTCCCGGCGATGGCGATCTCCTCCACCGACTGCCGGGAGCGGGTGGCCCGGGGGGAGCCGGTCTGGTACCTGCTGCCGGACGGTGTGGTGCAGTACATCGCCAAGCGGCGGCTCTACCAACGGTGATTCGTCGGCTATGTCGGCGTGTGTCCGGGTAATCGACCAGAACTGACAAGTCGTCGCGCCCCCGGGTATGAGACCCTTGGAGGGTCGTACGGTTGATCGAAGGAGAACGGTGACAGTTTCCGAACGCGCTCACGAGCTGGCGATGGCCGCCGCCCAGGCTGCGGCCGACAAGAAGGCGCAGGACATCGTCATCATCGACGTGGGCGACCAGCTCGCGATCACCGACGCGTTCGTCCTCGCCGCGGCCCCCAACGAGCGTCAGGTGCTGGCCATCGTCGACGCCATCGAGGAACGGCTGCTCGAGCTGCCGGAGAAGGCCAAGCCGGTGCGCCGCGAGGGCGAGCGGGGCGGTCGCTGGGTGCTGCTCGACTACGTCGACATCGTGGTACACGTGCAGCACACCGAGGAGCGCGAGTTCTACGCCCTCGACCGGCTCTGGAAGGACTGTCCCCAGATCCCGTTCGTGGATCGGGACCTGGTCGAGGCGGACGCCTCCGCCGGCACCTCCAGCCCGGAATGACCCGCCTGATCGTCTGGCGGCACGGCAACACCGACTGGAACGCCACCAGCCGCGTCCAGGGGCAGACCGACGTGGCGCTCAACGACCTGGGCCACGAGCAGGCGCGCACCGCCGCGCCGCTGCTCGCGGCCCTGCGTCCGGACGCCATCGTCGCCTCCGACCTCAGCCGGGCCGCCACCACCGCCGCCGCCCTCGCCGCGCTCACCGGCCTGCCGGTACGCACCGACGCCCGGCTGCGCGAGCGTCACTTCGGCCGCTGGCAGGGGCTGGCCCTCACCGAGGCCGCCGCCCGCTTCCCCGAGGAGTACGCGCGCTGGCGGGCCGGTGACCCCGACCCGGGCGCGGAGATCGAGACCCTCGACGACCTCGGCAAGCGGGTCGGCGCGGCGCTGCAGGACGCGGCCGACCTCGTCGCCGGGGGCACCGTCGTGGTGGCCACCCACGGCGGCGCGGCACGCCAGGGCGTCGGTCAGCTGCTCGGCTGGGACCACTCCGTGCTGCGCACCATCGGCTCGCTGGCCAACTGCCACTGGACCGAACTGCGCCACGACGACGTCCGGGGCTGGCACCTGCGCGCCCACAATGTCGGGCTGATCACCCGGCCGGCACCCGGCGAGCCGGTCTGAGTCATCCGGCCCGGGCACTCGGCCGCGACATCGGCTAGCGTGCCGGGCATGCCCGTCGCGGTCGTCACCGACTCCACCGCCTACCTCCCGCCCGAGCTGGTGCATGCGCACCGGCTGACCGTGGTGCCGCTGACCGTCGTGCTCAACGGGGCGGAGGGGTTGGAGGGGGTCGAGACCCTCCCCGCCGACGCCACCCGGGTGCTCGGCGGCCGGCGGGTCACGGTCAGCACCTCCCGCCCCGCCCCGGAGCAGTTCGCGCGCACGTACCGGGAACTGCTGGACGCCGGGGCGGACGGCGTGGTGTCGGTGCACCTGTCGGCGGAACTCTCCGGCACCGTCGAGGCCGCCCGGCTGGCCGCCGCCGAGCTGGGCGACCGGGTCGAGGTGGTCGACAGCCGCTCCACCGGCATGGGCCTGGGCTTCCCGGCGCTCGCCGCCGCCACGGCCGCCGCGGCCGGCGCCGACCTTTCCCGGGTACGGCAGGCCGCGCTGGACGCCGTCGACCGGACCACCATCTACTTCTACGTCGACACGCTGGAGTTCCTCCGCCGGGGCGGCCGGATCAACGCGGCCGAGGCCCTGCTCGGCACCGCGCTGTCGGTGAAGCCGATCATGCACATGCCGGACGGGGCGATCGTCGTCCGGGACAAGGTGCGCACCGCCAGCCGGGGCGTCGCCCGCCTGATCGACCTGGCCGTCGAGGCGGCCGGCGACGCCGACGTGGACCTCGGCGTGCACCACCTCGCCGCGCCGCAGCGGGCCGAACAGCTCTTGGCGGCGCTCACCGAGCGGCTCGGCGACCGGCTGCACGACACGTACGTCTCCGAAGCCGGCGCGGTGGTCGCCGCCCACGCCGGGCCGGGCCTGGCCAGCGTGGTCGTGCACCGCCGCCCCTGATCTCGGGTGTGTGGACGGGGGAAGGCATGTCGTACGTGGTGACCGGCGGTGGCCGGGGCGTCGGCCGCGCGGTGACGGAGCGACTGCTCGACTCCGGCGGCACGGTGGTCGTCGTCGAGCGGGACCCGGACGCGCTGACCTGGCTGCCGGCGCACCCCGCCGCCGACCGGCTGGTACCGGTGGCCGGCGACGCGGCCGACGAGCAGATCGCGGAGCACGCCGCCGACCTGGCCGAGCGGGCCGCGCCGCTGGCCGGCTGGGTCAACAACGCGGCGATGTTCCGGGACGCCTCGGTGCACTCCACCCCGCCCGGCCAGGTGTGGGACCTCATCGGGCTCAACGTGCGCCCGGCCCTGGTCGGCGCGGCGACCGCGGTGCGTCGGTTCCTCGCCGCCGGCACCGGAGGCGCGATCGTCAACGTCTCGTCCCACCAGGCCAGCCGGCCGGTGCCGGGCTGCCTGCCCTACGCCACCGCCAAGGCGGCCGTCGAGGGGCTGACCCGGGCGCTGGCCGTGGAGTACGGACCCCGGGGAGTACGCACCAACGCCGTCGCGCTCGGCTCCATCCACACCGAGCGGCACGCCACGTTCCTGGCCGAACGGGAGCCCGCCGAGGCGGAGTGGATCGAGGCGGAGCTGGCCCGGCTGCACCCGGTCGGCCGGACCGGTCGCGTGGACGAGGTGGCGGATGCCGTGGCGTACCTGCTCTCGGCGACGTTCGTGAACGGGGTGACCCTGCCGGTCGACGGGGGACGGGCGGTGCTGGGTCTGGACCCGGAGGCCCGCTGACCCTGTGGCAGCTGGCCTTTGTGGACGTAGGTCCGACCTAGTCGGATTCGGCGACGAAGACGCCCTGACCCTGCTGCCCGTAGATCAGGTTCCGCTCGTGCAGTTCTTTGACGGCCCGGTACGCGGTTGACCGGGCGACGTTGTAGATCTCGCCGATCTCGGAAACCGACGGTAGTTGTTGCCCAGGCCCGTACTCGCCAGAACGAATCTTGGCCTCGAGGTCATCGGCGACCCGCCGATAGTGCGGTGGTCTGGTTGGCATGATCGGCTCTCCTGGACTTCAGCGGAGATCATTTTTCCAGCTCGAAGATGACCAGGACAAGCGGACAACCCGGCAGAGTGAGCACCGTGAGAACTTGACTACAGTGAGACAGTGAATACAGTGAGACAGTGGCCGGATGCTCCTGGGCTTCAGCAATCCGAGGTATCCGGACCATCCCGCTCTGGGGAGCACGACGCATGGACTCTGCCCCCAGGGCGGGCCTTCATCGTTATGTGACGGAGGGTGCCCGGCGTGCCGATGGATGACGGCGACATCACTTCCGCAGATGAGCTGTTCGCGATGATGAGGATCATCGACGCTCACTGGAGTCGGGCACTTGACCAGCCATGGCGAGCTGGGGGATGCCTTGAGTGCCGGGATCGGGACAACTGTCGTCAGCTTGATTGGGCGCTAGGGGTTATGGCGGATATCGCTTCCGTCATGTTCCAAAAATAGGAGAGCCATCTCAGCCGCCGCTCGGCCGAGCCGCGCTCACCGGCCAGCCTGAGCCGGATACAGCAAGGGGCCCGACCCTCTCGCGGAGAGAGTCGGGCCCGTGGTGCTACTTCGGTACCTCGTTTCTGTTATGGGTGCCAGGCGCTCTCCACCGGCGGCAGCCGGCTTGTGCACGCTTAAGTCGACCGACTCTTGCCGGCCGGGCGAGGCGGGCGGTCGCGGTCGTGGCGCAGGGGGGTTGCAGAACGCGTACGGCATGTCGGCCGGCAACCTCAACCCGTTGGCGCTGCGGTCGGCGACGGGCGCGGCATCAACAAGAAGCTGATCGACAAGGAGCCTCCGTAGCTCCCGGAGCGCACCGGCCCGACGAGATGACCGAGGACTCCCGCACCTTTCTGAAGAAAATTATCCACAAGTTGAAGTGCCTCTGTAGACGGCGATGTGGATAAGCGACCCCAAAGGGCGTTGACCTGCTGTGCCGGCTGTCACAGAGGTGCTTCAAAGCTGGGGCGGAGAACCCTCACTACACACTCTGGACGTGCACAAACGCCAGCTCACGAGGGCTTAGACCGCAAAATGGCCACACACCGGGTGGTCACGGCGCTGTCGGGTCGATGTGATTCCGTAGAACTTGCCCCCGCGGCACCCCGTCTACCGGCGGAGTGCGCGGGCCGACCGCCGCATAGGTAACCCCGACGCGGTCTGGACCGTTGGGGCATGGCGAGTGGGGGGAGCGTGCGGTCTGCCTACGTCAGCGGGGCTGCGCGGCAGTGTCCGCATCGGCCACTACAGTGCTTCAAGCAAGACCGGCGACCTCTTGACCGAGGTCAAGGCGGGCACCCGGGGGGTCGCATCCCCCGGGGCCGCCGTGAAGGTCACGTCCACCAATGTCCGAGGCAAGGACCATCACATGAGGAGAACGAAACCAGGTGTCAACCGTAACGACTGACCATCGGCCTGAACAGTCCCGGGGTGCTGTGAGCCCCGATACGGCCCTGATCGTGGGGTTGCTGCTGGTCACGGGGATGTCCATCGGCGCGCTGCTCTGCATCGTGCTCAAGAGCGGCAACGAGATGGACAACGTGGCCACGGTGGCGATCACCACGATCGGCGGGATCGCGCTGGCCGCGATCGGCGCTCTCGGGGTGGTGCTGCGTAGGCGGCCCCTGAGGGGCCGTAGGTAGCTCAGCGGGGATCGGGTCTTCATCTCGACCCGATCCCCGTCATCGAGTTCCTCGCTCCCTGCGGCATGTTTCATGTCCGTGTCCAGGCGTCCGGACACCGGGTGCCGGACAAGGTGTGATGGACAACCCGCCGTTCGTGGACAACTTCACCAACCACATCAACAGGAAGCCCCGGACAAGTTGTCCGGGACTCCCTTGGACATGTCCAGGCCGCCGACTCCTACGTGTCCTGTCCGGACACGGCGGACACCAGGCGCGTCCGCCGGTACCCCAGCGCGGACACCACGGCGGCCCGGCGGACCCACGTCCCGTTCAACTCCAGCGCGATCCGCGCCCGGATCGGGGTGGCGTCCAGGGGGACGGCGCATCCAGCTCCGCCCACCATCTCGTCCTGGTCCCGGGGGAAGCGCCATTCCTCCAGCGCCTCCTCCACGCGGTCACCGCGATCCTTCGGCACGAGATGGAGGACGGTGGGCGCGCATTGTGGGTGAGGCTCTACCTCGGGCCCAGTCCCTCGACCTCATCAAGAAGGCGGCAGCATCATGGACATGACCGGCGCGCAGTGGCGCAAGAGCACCAAGAGCGGCAACAACGGCGGCTCGTGCGTCGAGGTCGCCGACAATCTCCCGGGCGTCGTCCTCGTGCGGGACACGAAGGACCGCGACGGCGGCACGCTGAGCTTCGGGCCGGCATCCTGGCAGAGCTTCGTGAACCTGGCGAAGTCGATCGGCCCTGTGGGCTGACTCGGATGCGGACGGCGAGCCCCGGCCACCCCTGATGGGTGCCGGGGCTTTGCGCTACCCGAATCCCGGCTGACCACCGAGCCGGGTCTCATCCGGTCGGGGCGGGCAGTTTCACGCGGGCGGCGACGCGGAGATCCGCCTCCCCGCATAACACACCGTGCCTTCGGCGACCGTCGACAGAGTTACGGATTGGCCGGTCCCGGCCGGAGTTCCGGGCTGGCCTGCCGGCTTCCGAACAGCGCCCGCACCACGGGAGCGATGAAGACGGCTGACGCGATGGTCAGCACCCCGGCCACAGGAGCGATGTGCTCCGTCTGCCACTCGACATCGCCCGCGGTGATAGTCGTTTGATCGACGCCGAAGATGTCCACCGACGACGGCAGCAGTGAGGCCGGGTACCACAGCGGCGCATATGAGTACGGCAGGCCGACACCACCGTTGAGCGTCCAGTATCCGGCCACGTCGTAGATCAACGCACTGTCGACGACGATCGCCACGTCGCTGGCAACCAGGGCCGCGACGCAGAGCAGCACGACCGCACCTGTGGCGTGCCCCCGCCTCGCCAGCCGGTTCGCCAGGAATGCGCCCGTGCCGAGGAGCGCCGCCCAGACGCCGGCGGTGAGTGCCTCGATCGGCAGGTACTCGGCACGTAGTCCGTGGGCAAACAGCACCAGGAGCAGCACTGCAGCGATCCACAACAGGCCGAGCCGCTTGACCATCGACCAGGTTGAACCCATGCCGCGAGGCTACCGTAGATCGACTCGGGTTCTGAGCCAGAGACCCGGTGGCTGGTGACGGTCGCTCGGATCGGCGCGCGGTTGCTGGCCGATCCACGGGGGGACGGGCGGTGCTGGGCCTTGACCCGAGGCCTGCTGATCCGCGGGCTCCACATAGCACCTTGGTGCATGATCAGGCCGTTGTCCACACGGCTTTGCCTCGTCCACAGGTGGTGACCGTCGGCCGGTGGCGCGGGTCCCTTCCTCCCTAGCCTCGCCGCGTGTCACACGACGAGGAGACGATGGTGCGGCAGCGACTGTTCCGGCTGGTCCGGGCGGTGCCGTCCGGGGGCGAGGCGTCGCACCTCCCGCCCGCCCTGCCACCCGCCGAACCGGCTCCGGCGTCCCAGTCTCCGGCCGCCGATTCGGCTTCCGTATCCCCGCTCGGCCCGTCCACCGACCTCGCCGCGCCGTCTCCGTCCGGCCGACCGCGACGTTCCGCCCCGACGACTTCGACTCCCTGGGCGGCCGTCGACGAGGCCGACCACGGGATGCCGCTACCCGACGAGGACGTTCCCACCGTCGCCCCGGCGTCGCGGCTGCCCGGTCCGGGCGCCTTCGATCCCGGTCGCCGGGGAGTGCGGGCGCTGGCCGCTGTCGCGGTGGTCGTGGTGCTCGGGGCCGGCTTCTGGGCCTGGCGGTCCCGGCCGCAGGCCGAACCGGTCCGCCCGGTGGCGTCGGTCTCCGCGCCCGAGGTGTCCACCGCACCCGAGGCAACCGGCTCCGGCGACTTGGTCGTAGCGGTCGCCGGCAAGGTACGCCGCCCCGGTCTGGTCCGGGTGCCGGCCGGCGCGCGGGTCGCCGACGCGGTGCAGGCGGCCGGCGGTGCGCTCCCCGGCGTGGACGTGGCCCTGCTCAACCCGGCCCGCAAGGTGGCCGACGGGGAGCTGATCCTGGTCGGGGTCGCCGCGCCGCCCGGCCAGCCCGGTGCCGCCGCGCCCCCGGCCGCCGGTGGCCCGGCCGTCCCGGGCGGCCTGGTCAACCTCAACACCGCGACGTTGGCGCAGCTCGACGGGCTGCCCGGGGTCGGTCCGGTGCTCGCCCAGCGGATCCTGACCCACCGCGACCAGCACGGCGGGTTCCGCTCGGTCGGGGACCTCCGCCAGGTCGAGGGCATCGGCGATGCCCGCTACGAGCAGCTCAAGGACCTGGTGACGGTGTGAGGTCGGCGGCGGAAGGCGAGCCGAAGCAGGTTCGTGGACCTGCGCACGGCAAGGTGGCTACGGCTGGACCGGTCCGTGGCGATGGGTCGGTGTCCGGTGTGATGGGTGGTCGGCCGGATCGGGGCGGTGGCTCGTCCCTCGGGGTGGAGTCGTCCGGCGAGCCGCCGGACCTGCGGCTCGCCGGCCTGGCGGTGGCGGCGTGGCTGGCCGCCTTGGCCTGCCTGCACCTCACCGCGCCTTCGGCGGCGCTGCTCGCCGCCACCGCCGCCGGTCTCGCCGCCCTCGGCGCCGCCCATCTGCTCGGCGTGCTCGGTCGTCCGGCCAAGCCCGTCCGCCGGTACGGCTGGATCGCCGTCGCGGTGCTGATCGGGGTGGTCTGTGGCGCCAGCGCCACCGCCGCCCGCCTGCACGTCCGCGACGCCGCCCCGCTGCGCGCGCTGGTCGACGATCGGGTCCGGGTCACCGCCGAGCTGGTGCTCCGCGACGATCCCCGCCCGATCCGTGGGGCTCCCGGCCGGCCGGCGACCCTGCTGGTGACCGCCGAGCTGACCCACCTCGCCGCTTCCGACGGGCGGCGGGTCAGCGCCCCGGTACGGGTACTGGTGCTGGCCACCGACCCGGCCTGGCGCGGGCGGCTGCCGGGGCAGCGGCTCACCGTCGAGGGGCGGCTGACCGCACCGCGCGGGGGAGACCTGACCGCCGCCGTGCTGATCGTGCCGGGCCCGCCGGTGGCGCACGGGCCACCGCCGTGGCTCCAGCGGGCCGCCGGGACGCTCCGCGCCGGCCTGCAACGGGCCTGTGACCCGCTCCCCGACGAGCAGGGCGGCCTGCTCCCCGGGCTGGTGGTGGGGGACACGAGTCGGCTGCCGGCCACCGTGGAGGAGGACTTTCGGGCCACCGGGATGACCCATCTCAACGCGGTGTCCGGCTCCAACGTCGCCATCGTGGTGGGTGCGGTGCTGCTCCTGGTGCGCTGGGCGCGGGCCGGTCCGGGCGCGGCGGCGGTGCTCTGCGGGCTGGCCCTGGTCGGCTTCGTGATCCTGGTCCGCCCCTCGCCGAGCGTGGTACGGGCGGCGACCATGGGGGCGATCGGGCTGGCCGCGCTGGCGGCCGGGCGGCCCCGGGCGGCGCTGCCCGCGCTGAGCGCGGCGGTGGCCGTCCTGGTCCTGGTCGACCCGGACCTGGCCGGGGACGCCGGCTTCGCGCTCTCCGTGCTGGCCACCGGCGGGCTGCTGCTGCTGGCACCGAGGTGGCGGGACGCGCTGCGGCGGCGGGGCGTACCGGCGGGGCTGGCCGAGGCGCTGGCCGTCCCGGCGGCGGCGCAGCTCGCCTGCGGGCCGGTGGTGGCCGGCATCTCCGGCACGGTCAGTTTGGTCGCGGTGCCGGCGAACCTGCTGGCGGTGCCCGCCATCGCACCCGCCACGGTGCTAGGGGTGCTGGCCGCCGCCGTCTCCCCGGTCTGGCCGGCCGGCGCGGAGTTCGCCGCCTGGCTGGCGAGCTGGCCCGCCTGGTGGCTGGTGACCGTGGCCCGGGTCGGCGCGCGGCTGCCCGCCGGCACGGTGCCCTGGCCCGGTGGGTTGCCGGGTGCCCTGCTGCTGGCCGGCCTGACCGTGGCGCTGCTGCTCGCCACCCGGCGGCCGGTGGTGCGCCGGCTGGTGGCGGTCGGCACCGTCGCGGTGATCCTCGGCACCCTGCCGGTGCGCATTCTCGCCAGCGGGTGGCCGCCGGCCGGTTGGGTGATCGTCGGTTGCGCGGTGGGCCAGGGTGACGCCCTGGTGCTGCCGGTGGCGGCCGGGCGGGCCGTGGTGGTCGACGCCGGCCCGGAACCGTCGGCCGTGGACGGCTGCCTGCGCCGGCTCGGCGTACGGGAGGTGTCGGTGCTGGTGGTGAGCCACTTCCACGCCGACCACGTGGGCGGCGTCGCCGGGGTCTTCCGGGGTCGGCGGGTGGTCGAGGTGCGTACCCCGGGGCTCGTCGAGCCGGTGGCCGGGTGGGAGCTGGTCGCCGCCGCCGCGGCCGGCGCGGTCGTACCCCGGGCAACCCCGGCGGGCTGGTCGTACCGGGAGGGCGGGTTGGAGCTGGTCGCGCTCGGACCGCCGTACCCGCTGCACGGCACCCGGTCCGACCCGAACAACAACTCCCTGGTGCTGCGCGCCACCGTGGCCGGAGTGCGCATCCTGCTCGCCGGGGACGCCGAGACCGAGGAGCAGCGCGCCCTGCTGGACCGGGTGCCGCCCGGCGCGCTGCGGGCCGAGGTGCTCAAGGTCGCACATCACGGCAGCGCCTACCAGGATCCGGCGTTCCTCGACGCGGTCCGGCCCGCCGTCGCGGTGGTCGAGGTCGGCGTCGACAACGACTACGGGCACCCCAGCCCCACCATCCTGACCCGGCTGGCCCGGGGCGGTGTCCGGGTGCTGCGGACCGACACCGACGGGGACGTGGCGGTGGTGACCGGGCGGCACGGCCTGGCGGTGGTGACGCGGGGCGTCGCGCCGGGACGTCGATGATCGGGTCGAGGGGCCGCCGGATCGAGCCGCATTGTGGTGGTGAGCCCGCATTAACGTAAATGTCTGGATTTGCGCTGTGTGCGGGGTCCGCCGTCACAGCCGCCGATGAGCAGGCACGATCCCCCTGTGGGCCGTGCCAAGATGGGCCACGTGACCGCCGCCAGCCTCCCACCCATTCTGCTCGTCCTCGGCGACGAGGAACTGCTCGCCACGCGCGCGGTGTCGGAGGCGGTGGCCAAGGCCCGTAGCGTCGACCCCGACGTGGACGTCCGGGAGTACCAGGCCGGGTCCCTCACGGTCGGCGAGATCGCCGAGATGCTCAGCCCGTCACTCTTCGGCGGGCGGCGGGTGCTGGTGCTCCGGTCCGGCCAGGACGCCCGGAAGGATCTCGCGACGGCGCTGCTGGCGTACGCGAAGAACCCCGACCCGGACGTGCAGCTGGTGGTGCTGCACCCGGGCGCGGCCAAGGGCAAGGCGTTCGCCGACGGGCTGAAGGCGGCCGGCGCCACGGTGGTGCCGGCGATGAAGCTCAAGGGGCACCGGGAGCGGGTGGCGTTCGTCCGGGACGAGATCCGCCGGGGCGGCGGGAAGTGCACCGAGGACGCCGCCGAGGCGTTGATCGCCGCCGTCGGTGGCGACCTGCGGGACCTGGCCGCCGCCTGCTCCCAGCTGATCGCCGACACCGACGGGCGGATCGGCGCGGACACCGTGGCCCGGTACTACCGTGGCCGGGTCGAGGTGACCGGCTTCACGGTCGCCGACGCGACCATGATCGGGGACGTCCCGGCGGCGCTGGAGGCGCTGCGGTGGGCCCTGCACGTCGGCGTCGATCCGGTGCCGATCGCCGACGCCCTCGCCGACGGGGTCCGCACCGTGGCCCGGGTGGCCGCCGCCGGCCGAGGCGACCCGTACCAGCTCGCCAGCACCCTGGGCATGCCCGCCTGGAAGATCAAGAACGCGCAGCAGCGGGCCCGGGGCTGGACCCCGGAGGGCCTGGTCGAGGCGATGCGGGCCGCCGCCGAGTGCAACGCGGCGGTCAAGGGTGGCGCGGACGACCGGGCGTACGCGCTGGAGAAGGCGGTCTTCTCCGTCGCGGCCGCCCGGCGGGGTGGCGCCCGGTGACCGGCCCCACCCGGACGGCATGGAGCACCGTGCCCAGCGAGGAGGAGCGGTACCGACCGCTCTACGCGCGGGCGCTCGGACTGCGCGTCGTCAACCCGGGTGGGGTGCTCTGCTTCCTCTTCTGCGAAGGCGCGGTGGCGCTCGCCGTGCTGCTCGCCCTGGCCGAGCTGGTGAGCTGGTGGGCGGTGGTGGTGCTGCCCGCCGCCGTGGCGCTGATGGTCAAGCTCAACGACATGGTGGCCGAGCGGGTGGTCCGCTCGGCGGCGCTCGTGCCGGAGCAGGAGCGGGACCGGTTCCGGCGGCAGATGGAACCGGTCGTCGGGCGGGCGCGGGTACCCCGGACCCTGCCGGGCGTGGTGGTCGCCGCCGAGTCGTCGGCGCGCGCGCCGCAGTGGGAGCGACAGCAGGGCACGCCGGAGTGGCGGCCGGGGGCGCGCTGGTCCACCGGCCCGGACGGCGACTCCGCCGCCCGATCCTGACCCCGTCCCGGGTCGTCCGGTCCTGACCCCGTCCCGGGGTCGTCCGGGACCGTGAGCGACCCCCGTTGGCACCATGTCGGGGTGTCGGGCCGCCGCGACGCCCCAACACGCCGCAACGGGGGGCGACTACGGGCCGACAGAGCTCAGGAACGCAGACAGCCTGAAGCCCCGGGCGAGGCCCGGGGCTTCAGGTCAGGTCAGGTCTGGGTCGTTCGGTCAGGCCGAGAGCGCGTCGACGCGCTTGGCGATCGCCGACTTCCGGTTCGCCGCCTGGTTGGCGTGGATGACGCCCTTGCTGGCGGCCTTGTCCAGCTTGCGGGCCGCGTCACGCATGAGAACGGTGGCCTTCTCGGCGTCACCGGCCTCCGCAGCCTCCTGGAACTTCCGGATGGCGGTCTTCAGCGACGACTTGACCGACTTGTTACGCAGCCGGCGCTTCTCGTTCTGCCGGTTGCGCTTGATCTGGGACTTGATGTTCGCCACGCGACAGCCTCGTCTTGATAGCTCGGTTTGGTCTGCTTCCGCACGCGACGAGCAGGCGTCATCGCTGCGCGAAGAGCCAGGTTACCAGGTCGGCCAGGACGAGCCAAAACGACTCAGCTCCAGCCCTGCCGCAGCCCGGCCGGCAGCCCGGACCAGTCCGGCCGGACGGCGGTGGCGTCATACGGCACCGGAGGCGCGGGCACGCCACCATGCTGCCCCGCGGGCGGTGCGCGCGCCCACCGGCGAGACGCGGCCCGGCCCGGCGCTGTCGTATCGCGCCGACCGCATCCGCGCCGCGCGGTCTGGGAGACTGCCAGGCCATGAGGACCGACGACTTCTGGCAGTTGATCGACGAGGCGCGGGCCGGCACCGGGGGAGAGCCCGACGCGGTCGCCGCCCGCGCGGTCGCCCTGCTGGCCGAGCGGGACCCGGAGGACATCGTCGGGTACGCCCGCCACCAGCAGCGGGTGCTCTCCGCGTCCCACCGGGTCGACCTGTGGGGCGCCGCCTACCTGATCAACGGCGGTGCCTCCGACGACGGCTTCGAGTACTTCCGGGGCTGGCTGATGACCCAGGGCCGGGCGGTGTTCGCCCGGGCGGTCGGCGACCCCGACTCCCTGGCGGAGCTGCCCCGGGTGCGGGCCGCCGCGCTCAGCGGCGAGGAGTTCGAGTGCGAGGACATGCTGACGGTGCCGTGGGAGGCGTACCGGAAGTCGACCGCGACCGAGCTGCCGGCGGAGCGGGACCCGGTCGCCGTGCCCGACCTCAACGACTTCTGGGACTTCGACGACGAGGAGGAGGCCCGGCGTCGGCTGCCCCGGCTCGCGGCGCTCTTCGTCGAGCCGCCGCAGGAGTGACCCGCCCCGCGGTGGGAACCCCCGGGCGGAGCACCGGGCCGGTGAGCCTCGGCACCCAGGTGTGATCGGACCGCGTCCGGAGCGACGTGGGAGCATAGAGGGGGCCGGCGGCGCGCCGGCCCGCTCACGTCAGCCGACCAGAACGGACAGCTGTGCCACCGACGCTCGATCCCGGCGCGAACGCTCCTGGTGCCACCGACCCGGGGCGCATCAGGAACTTCTGCATCATCGCCCACATCGACCACGGGAAGTCGACCCTGGCCGACCGGATGTTGCAGCTCACCGGTGTGGTCGACCCCCGGCAGATGCGCGCGCAGTACCTCGACCGGATGGACATCGAGCGCGAGCGCGGCATCACCATCAAGAGCCAGGCCGTCCGGATGCCGTGGACCATCCGGGAGGGTGACCGGGCCGGCGAGCAGGCCGTGCTCAACATGATCGACACCCCGGGCCACGTCGACTTCACCTACGAGGTGTCCCGTTCGCTGGCCGCCTGCGAGGGCGCGATCCTGCTGGTCGACGCCGCGCAGGGCATCGAGGCGCAGACGCTGGCGAACCTCTACCTGGCGCTCGAGAACGACCTGCACGTCATCCCGGTGCTCAACAAGATCGACCTGCCGGCCGCCCAGCCGGAGAAGTACGCCGAGGAGCTGGCGCACCTGATCGGCGGCGACCCGGCGGACTGCATCAGGGTCTCCGGCAAGACCGGCGAGGGGGTGCCGTACCTGCTCGACGAGATCGTCCGGCAGTTCAAGCCGCCGGTCGGCGACGCCGACGCCCCCGCCCGGGCAATGATCTTCGACTCGGTGTACGACGTCTACCGGGGTGTGGTCACCTACGTCCGGGTGATCGACGGGCGGATCAGCGCCCGCGACCGGATCAAGATGATGTCCACCGCCGCGGTGCACGAGCTGCTGGAGATCGGCGTCATCTCCCCGGAGATGGTGAAGGCCGACGGGCTCGGCGTCGGCGAGGTCGGTTACCTCATCACCGGCGTGAAGGACGTCCGCCAGTCCCGGGTCGGTGACACGGTCACCATCAACACCCGGCCGGCGACCCAGGCCCTGGGCGGCTACAAGGACCCGAAGCCGATGGTCTACTCCGGGCTCTACCCGATCGACGGCTCCGACTACCCCAACCTGCGCGAGGCGCTGGACAAGCTCAAGCTCAACGACGCCGCGCTCGACTACGAGCCGGAGACCTCCGGCGCGCTCGGCTTCGGCTTCCGCTGCGGCTTCCTGGGCCTGCTGCACCTGG
The DNA here is from genome assembly GCF_036906795.1 of Micromonospora sp. CPCC 205739. NCBI lineage: Bacteria > Bacillati > Actinomycetota > Actinomycetes > Micromonosporales > Micromonosporaceae > Micromonospora > Micromonospora sp. CPCC 205739. Next base: position 51,466 of record NZ_JBAKHS010000013.1, read on the forward strand.
AGATCATCCGGGAGCGGCTGGAGCGGGAGTACAACCTCGACCTGATCTCCACCGCGCCGAACGTGGTCTACCGGGCCATCACGGAGGACGGCCAGGAGATCGTGGTGACCAACCCGAGCGAGTACCCCACCGGCAAGATCGCCGAGGTGTACGAGCCGGTCGTGCGCGCCACCGTGCTCACCCCGAACGACTACGTCGGCGCGGTGATGGAGCTCTGCCAGGGCCGCCGGGGCAGCCTGCTCGGCATGGACTACCTCTCCGCCGACCGGGTGGAGCTGCGCTACACGCTGCCCCTCGCGGAGATCATCTTCGACTTCTTCGACCAGTTGAAGAGCCGCACCAAGGGCTACGCCTCACTGGACTACGAGCCCTCGGGCGAGCAGGCGTCCGACCTGGTCAAGGTCGACATCCTGCTGCACGGCGAGCCGGTGGACGCGTTCAGCGCCATCGTGCACAAGGACAAGGCGTACAACTACGGGGTCACCATCGCGGCGAAGCTGCGCAACCTGATCCCGCGCCAGCAGTTCGAGGTGCCGATCCAGGCCGCCATCGGCAGCCGGGTCATCGCCCGGGAGACCATCCGGGCGATCCGCAAGGACGTGCTCGCCAAGTGCTACGGCGGTGACATCAGCCGTAAGCGCAAGCTGCTGGAGAAGCAGAAGGAAGGCAAGAAGCGGATGAAGATGGTCGGCCGGGTGGAGGTCCCGCAGGAGGCCTTCATCGCCGCCCTCTCGTCCGACTCCGGGGACGCCAAGGCACCCGGCAAGAAGTAACCTCCGGCGCGACGACGAACGGCCGGCAGCCGCCCACGGGCGGGTGCCGGCCGTTTTCGCGTGCGCGCTCCCACGTCGTACCCGGGAAATTTCTTCCGCCCCGAGCGGCCCGAGCGGTGCGCGCCGCAGCCGCCTTGAGCTGGGGGATTGCCGCCCCTGCCGGCAATCGACGCGGCGGGTGCGCATCGACGGGCGGCGACAGCCGTTGCGCTGAGTCGGTTTGGATTTTCGGACGGTCGGGAATTTAGCGGTCACGACAGGAACCACACACAAGGTGTGACTCAATCTTCAGAAGGAGGGCGACCGTGGAGCTCACCGTTTGGGGCATCATCACCGCGATCGTTGTTGGTCTCATCGTCGGCGCTCTGGGCCGCCTGGTCGTGCCGGGCCGTCAGAACATGCCGATCTGGCTGCACATGCTGATCGGTATCGGCGCCGCCCTGCTGGGCACCGTGCTGGCCCGCGCGATGGGTATCGCGACGGAGACCGCCGGCATCGACTGGATGGAGCTGCTGATCCAGGTCGTGCTCGCCGCGATCGCCGTGGCACTGGTGGCCGGCGTCGGTCGTCGCCGCAGCGTCACCCACCGGTAACCCCGGCACCGCACGCACATTCGGCGGGCGCCCGTACCCCTCGGGGTGCGGGCGCCCGCGCGCGTCCGCGCCGGACCGCGCGGGCCGGGGCGCACGACTGCGACGAAAGTGCAGCTCAGGGTCGTTCTCTACCAGATCGTTCCCGGAGTCGGTTTGGGAAATCGCGGGATCGGGCACCTATCGATCACGCTAAGAACCACACAACGTGTGCCATACCTACAGAAGGAGGACGGTCGTGGAACTCACCGTCTGGGGCATCATCACCGCCATCGTGGTCGGTCTCATCGTCGGCGCGCTGGGCCGTCTGGTCGTGCCGGGCCGGCAGAACATGCCGATCTGGCTGCACATGCTGATCGGTATCGGCGCCGCCCTGCTGGGCACCGTGCTGGCCCGCGCGATGGGTATCGCGACGGAGACCGCCGGCATCGACTGGATGGAGCTGCTGATCCAGGTCGTGCTCGCCGCCATCGCCGTGGCACTGGTGGCCGGCGTGGGTCGCCGCCGCAGCGTCACCCATCGGTAATTCCGACACCGCTCTTCGACGGGCGCCCGGCCTTGACGGTCGGGCGCCCGTCCGCGTACCCGGAAAGGGTCTGCGGTGTGCTCCTCCGACTGCGGTAACGTCGCCTCGCCCGTCCCGCCTCTGTCGTAAAGGAATTTTTCCTACTAGGGTGCGGCAGAGAAGGTTACTGCCGGACGGCGCGAGGGAGAAGTGGCGTGAACAGGTGGAAGCGGCTGGCTCCGGTCACCGCCGTCGTGGCCTCGGCCGCGATGGTGCTCGCCGGTTGCGGGGGCTCGGGCGACGACGAGGCCGCCGACAACAGCAAGCTCACGGTCTGGATGATGGGCGAGGGGAGCGACGCCCAGACGAAGTTCCTCGACGGCGTCGAGACCGAGTTCCGGCAGAAGCACCCGGACACCGACGTGGTGGTCCAGTACATCCCCTGGCTCGAGGCGCCGAAGAAGTTCCAGGCGGCGCTCGCCGGCGGTGAGGGCCCGGACGTCACCGAGCTGGGCAACACCGAGACCCAGGGCTGGGCGGCCCAGGAGGCGCTCGCCGACGTCACGCAGAAGATGTCCGGCTGGGCGGAGGGCAAGGACATCCTGCCCGACCTGGTGAAGAACGCCCAGCTCGACGGCAAGCAGTACGGCGTCCCGTGGTACGCCGGCGTCCGCGGCATCTACTACCGCACCGACTGGTTCGCCGAGGCCGGCGTGAAGACGCCGACGAACTGGGACGAGCTGGTCGCCGCCGCCAAGACCGTGCAGGCCAAGAAGCCGGGCACCTACGGCATCGCGCTGCCGGGCAACTCCGAGCTGCCCTTCTACTCCTTCCTCTGGGGCGCCGGCGGCGAGATCGCCACCAACCAGGGCGGCACCTGGAAGTCCGGCTACACCACGCCGGAGGCGCAGAAGGCGGTCAAGTTCTGGACCGACATGGTGACCGTGCACAAGGTTGCCCCGCCGGCCGCCGCCGGCTGGAACGAGGTCGACGCCCGCACCCAGTTCGCCACCGGCAAGGCGGCGATGGCCTTCGCCGGCAGCTGGCAGGGCGGTGCCATCAAGAAGGACAACCCCGACATCGAGAAGGTCTGGGGCACCTTCCCCATCCCCGGCCCGGACGGTAAGCCGGCCCCGGCCTTCGCCGGCGGCTCGGACGTCGCCCTGTGGAAGGACAGCAAGAAGCAGGACCTGGCGTGGGACTACCTGACCGTCCTGCTGAACAAGAAGAACGCCAAGACCTTCGCCAGCAGCCTGAACTTCTTCCCGGTCTACTCCGACCTGGTCAGCGGCGGTGAGTACGCCAACGACAAGATCATGGCGGCGTTCGCCACCACCATGCAGAACACCAAGGTCACCCCGCTGACCCCGAAGTGGGTGGAGGTCAGCCGCACCAAGACGGTGACCCAGGCGATGAACAGCTCGGTCATGAAGGGCCAGAAGACGGTCGAGCAGGCCACCGCCGACGCCGCCGCCGAAATGGAAAGCATTCTCAACGCCAAGTGAGCACCCTGACCAAGGACACCGGGACTGCCGCCGTGCGGAAGACCTCCGCACGGCGGCGGCCCCGCGTGGACCGCCTGCCGTACCTGCTCCTGCTGCCCTGCGTCGTGGTCATCGCGGTGCTGCTGCTCTGGCCGCTCGGCCAGGTGGTGGCGATGTCGTTCTACAAGCTGGACAGCGTCCGGCAGTTGCGCGGCGACCGCGAGTGGCCGTGGGTGGGGCTGGCCAACTACACCCAGATCCTCGGCGATCCGTTCTTCCGTACGGTGCTGCGCAACACGGTGCTCTTCGCCGCCGCGAACGTGGTGCTGACGATGATCCTGGGCACCCTGGTCGGGCTGCTGCTCAACCGGCTCGGCCGGCGGATGGCCACCTTCGTGGCGAGCTGCGTGATGCTCGCCTGGGCCACCCCGGCGCTGACCGGCACGATCGTCTGGAAGTGGATCTTCGACGACACCAGCGGCCTGGTCACCTGGCTGTTCAACAAGCTGCCCGACGGGCTGTCGACCACGCTCTTCGGCCGCAGCGACTGGACCGGGTACGGCTGGTTCAACTCGCCGCTGCTCTTCTTCGCCATCCTCACCCTGGTGGTGGTCTGGCACTCGTTCCCGTTCATCGCGGTGAGCGTGCTCGCCGGGCTCAAGAGCGTGCCGAGCGAGCTGCACGAGGCGGCCCGGGTCGACGGGGCCGGGCCGTGGAAGGTGTTCTGGAAGATCACCTTCCCGCTGCTCCGGCAGGTCTTCGGGATCCTGATCGTGCTCAGCACCATCTGGGACTTCAAGGTCTTCACCCAGCAGTTCGTGCTGGCCGGCGGCACCCAGGACCGGCCGACGTTCATGCTCTCCATCTACTCGTACGCCGAGGCCTTCTCGCCGCCGCCCAAGTACGGCGTGGGCTCCGCGATCGCGGTCATCCTCACGCTGATCCTGCTGGTGGTGACCGGTCTCTACGTCCGCATGGTGCTCAAGCAGGAGGAGGACGCGTGAGGCGCGGCGCGATGGTGAAGCGGGTCGCGCTCAACGGCGCCGGCCTGCTGGTGGCGCTCTTCGCCGCCTTCCCCGTCTACTGGATGGTCGCCACCTCGCTGAAGCCCAACCGGGAGATCTTCTCGGCGACGCCCCGGCCGGTGCCGGCCGAACCGACCCTGGAGCACTACCGGGAGATCCTCACCGGCAACCTGATCCCGGGCGTGACCTTCGCCGACTTCTTCCTCAACAGCGCCCTGGTGGCGGTGAGCACGGTGCTGCTCAGCGGGCTGGTCGCGCTGCTCGCGGCGACCGCGGTGGCCCGGTTCCGGTTCACGCTGCGGACCAGCTTCCTGATCATGCTGCTGGTGGTGCAGATGATCCCGCTGGAGGCGCTGGTCATCCCGCTCTTCCTGATGATCCAGCGGCTCGGCCTCTACAACACCCTGCCCAGCCTGATCCTGACCTACCTCGGCTTCTCGCTGCCGTTCGCGGTCTGGATGCTGCGCGGCTTCGTGGCGGCGGTGCCCAAGGAGCTGGAGGAGGCCGCCGCGATCGACGGGGCCAGCCGGGCCCAGACCTTCCGCCGGATCCTCTTCCCGCTGGTGGCGCCGGGCCTGGTCGCGACCAGCATCTTCTCCTTCATCACCGCCTGGAACGAGCTGATCTTCGCGCTGACCTTCGTCAACGACCAGGACAAGTACACCCTGCCGGTGGCGATGACCTTCTTCTTCGGCCGGGACGACACCGCGTGGGGGTCGGTGATGGCCGCCTCGACGCTCTTCACCCTGCCGGTGATCGTGTTCTTCCTGCTGGTGCAGCGCCGGATGGTCTCCGGCCTGGTCGCCGGCGCCGTCAAGGGCTGACCCGGGCGCCAGCGCGCCGAGGGGCGGTTCGGCGGGTGTCCGGGATCCCGCGCCCACGGCTAGGCTCTGCGCCATGACGGGCAGGGTGGCGGCGGTGAACCTCGGCATGGTGACCGAGGCGGAGTGGGCGGGCGACGCGAGCGGCCGCACCGGCATCGACAAGCGGCCGGTCGACGGCCCGGTGCTGCTCTCCGCCGCCGGGGTGGCCGGTGACTTCATCGGCGAGCGCGCCCACCACGGCGGCCCCGACCAGGCGGTCTACGCGTACGCGACGGAGGACGCCGAGTGGTGGTCGGCCCAGCTGGGGCGCACCGTCCCGCCGGGCGGGTTCGGCGAGAACCTCACCACCTGGGCGGTGGACGTGACCGGGGCGGTGATCGGCGAGCAGTGGGCGATCGGCTCGGCGGTGCTCCAGGTGACCAAGCCGCGTACCCCCTGCACCACCTTCGCCGGCTTCTGGGGCGTACCCGATCTGATCAAGCGGTTCACGGTGCGGGCGGCGCCCGGGGCGTACCTGCGGGTGCTGCGCGAGGGTGAGGTCGGCGCGGGCGACCCGGTCGAGGTGGTGGACCGGCCCGCGCACGGGGTCACCATCGGCGAGGTGTTCCGGGCGATGAACCTCGAACCGGAGCTGCTGCCCCGGCTGCTCGCCGCCGAGGGGCTGCCGGAGCCGATCCTGGAGAAGGTGCGCCGCCGGGTCGCGGGCAGCCGCCCCTGACCCTGCTGGGGTCAGGCCTCGGCGAAGACCTCCGCCAGCACCTGGGCGTCGGCGGGACGGCCGCCGGAGACCTTGGTCCAGGTGCCGTCCTCGGCGGTCCACTCCAGGCCGGCGAAGCGGACCCGCTTCACCCCGTGGTCGGGCGCGTGCGACACCAGCCAGTGGGCGTACCGCCAGCCGTCGCGGCGATCGGCCGCGGGCACGGTGAGCCCGGTCAGCGCGGCCACCGCGCCGGTGTCCGACAGCCCCCAGTCCAGGGTCAGGCCGCGGGTCAGGGCCGCCGCGGCGGCCTCGCCCCGCATCACCGGCGTCCGGCTCACCGTGCAGGCCACCGCGCCGGTCGCCTCGCCGAGCAGGGCCCGCGTGAGCACCTCCGACTCGTCCGCCCATTTCTGGTACGCCGTCGGGAAGGCCGACCGCTGCACCGCCTGGGCCGCGTCGGTGACCCGCATCTCCTCCCAGCCGCGCACCTTCTTCAGCGCGGCGTAGAACCGGTTCGCGGCGTACCGCTGGTCGCGGATCTGCTGTGGGGTGCCCCAGCCCTGACTCGGCCGCTGCTGGAACAGCCCGATCGAGTCCCGGTCGCCGCCCGCGAGGTTGCGCAGCCCCGACTCCTGGTACGCGGTCGCCAGGGCGACCACCACCGCTCGCTCGGGCATCTGCCGCTGGATGCCGATCGCCGCGATCGTGGCCGCGTTCGCCATCTGGTCGGCGTCCAGCAGCACCGTGCCGTCGGCCTGGACGGTGCAGGTACGGCTGGCGACGGGGAGCCGGAGCTGGCCGCCGAGCTGACGGACGACGACCCAGATCCCGAGTAGGGCGACGACCGCGAACACGACACCGACTGCCACAATTGCCCGAGTTCGCACCCGCACCTCCTGTTTCAGGGTCGTTCCCAGCGTACGTGCCCGAAAAGGCGAGCCGGGTCGGCCGACCGGTTCACCTTCTCGGGAGCAAACGAAGGAAACGCGCCTAATCCACCGGCACCCAGGCGGCGTTCCTCTTCTCGCGGAAGGCCAGCACCCCCTCGCGGCCCTCCTCGGAGAGGAAGTAGCCGGTGGAGAGGGCGGCCAGCTCGGCGATCTCCGTGCGCAGGTCGGTGGCGGCCGGGCGGCGCAGCAGCCCCTTCGCCCCGGCCAGCGCTCCGGGCGCGCCCCGCACCAGCGAGGCGCAGTACCGCTCGACCGCCGCGTCCAGCCCGTCCGCGGGCACGGCCGCGGTCACCAGGCCGACCTCGGCGGCCCGCCGGCCGTCGAAGGTGTCCCCGGTCAGGTACAGCTCGGCCGCGGCGCGCGGGTGCAGCCGGGGCAGCACGGTGGCCGAGATGACCGCCGGGATCACCCCGATCCGCACCTCGGTGAAGGCGAACGTCGCCTCCTCGGCGCAGACCGCCAGGTCGGCCGCCGCGATCAGGCCCAGCCCACCGGCTCGCGCCGGCCCGGCCACCTTCGCCAGCACCGGCTTCGGGCACTCCCAGACCGCCGCCAGCACGTCGCCGAGCATCCCGGCCGGCACCGTGCCGCTGGCGTACGCGGCGGCTGTCTCCTTCAGGTCCGCGCCCGAGCAGAAGACCGGACCGGTGTGGTCCAGCACGATCACCCGGACGGCGTCGTCGGCGACCGCCGCGGCGATCCCTGCCAGCAGCTCGGTCATCAGGGGCGTGGAGAGCGCGTTGCGGTTGTGCGGGCTGTCCAGGGTGAGGGTGGTCACCCCGCGGGCCGTGGCGACCCGCACCAGGCGGTCGGGAGAGGTCATGCCGGGCACACTAGTGGCCATGCCCGGCGTCCTTCCAGAAGGCGAGACCGTCCCCGTCGACGGGTCGCTGCCCGCCACCGCCCTGAGCGCGGTCGGCGCGCGCGGCTTCGGCGTGTACGTCCACGTGCCGTTCTGCGCCAGTCGCTGCGGCTACTGCGACTTCAACACCTACACCGCGGCCGAACTCGGCGGCGGCGCCGACCGGGAGTCGTACGCCGACACCGTGCTGGCCGAGTTGGCGCTGGCCGCCCGCGTCCTCGGCGACACCCCGCCGCCGCGGGTGGACACGGTCTTCGTCGGCGGCGGCACGCCGACCCTGCTCCCCGCCGACGACCTGGCCCGCATCCTGGACGGCATCGACCGCACCTGGGGCCTGGCCGCCGACGCCGAGGTGACCACCGAGGCCAACCCCGAGTCGGTCACGCCGGAGTCGCTGAGGACGCTGCGGGCGGCCGGCTACACCCGGATCTCGCTGGGCATGCAGTCCGCCGCGCCGGGCGTGCTGGCGATCCTCGACCGGAAGCACAGCGCCGGCCGGGCCACCGCCGCCGCCCTGGAGGCGCGCGACGCCGGGTTCGACCACGTGAACCTGGACCTGATCTACGGCACGCCGGGGGAGAGCGCGGAGGACTTCGCCGCCTCCCTCGACCAGGTGGTCGCCGCCGGGGTCGACCACGTCAGCGCGTACGCCCTGATCGTGGAGGACGGCACCCGGCTGGCCGCCCGGATGCGGCGCGGCGAGCTGCCGTACCCGTCGGACGACGTGGCGGCGGACCGCTACCTGGCCGCCGAGGCCGCCCTCGGCGCGGCCGGTTTCTCCTGGTACGAGGTCTCCAACTGGGCCCGCTCCGAGGCGGCCCGGTGCCGGCACAACCTGCTCTACTGGACCGGCGCGGACTGGTGGGGCCTCGGCCCGGGGGCGCACAGCCACGTCGGCGGGGTGCGCTGGTGGAACGTCAAGCACCCCACCGCGTACGCGAAGCGGCTGGCCGGCGGGGAGTCGCCCGGCCTGGCCCGGGAGGTGCTGACCGCGGGCGAGGCGCACATGGAGGACGTCATGCTCCGGCTGCGGCTCGCCTCCGGCCTGCCGCTGGACGCGCTCGACCTGGCGGGCCGGGTGGCGGCGGAGCGGGCGCTGGCCGACGGTCTGCTGGACCCGGCCGCGCACGCGGCGGGGCGGGCGGTGCTCACCCTGCGCGGGCGGCTGCTGGCCGACGCCGTGGTCCGCGACCTGCTGCCCTGACCGTGCGCGGCCCGGCCGGCCCGGGTGGGCCGGCCGGGACCGGTCACTTCTTGAAGGCGTAGCTCATCGGGTAGCGGTAGACGACACCCTCGGTGGCCTTCACGCCGCCGATGATGCCGAAGATGATCGGCACCAGGGCGGTCAGCATCGGGATGAAGAAGAGCACCCCGCAGGTGACGATTGCCAGCACGAAGCCGATCACGTTGGCGATCGCCCAGGTGGCCTGGAAGTTCAGCGCGGCCTTCGCGTGCGCCTGCACGGTCGGGGACTGCTGGCCCTTGGCGGAGAGCGCGATCAGCGGCGCCACCCAGCCGAGCAGGCTGCCGCCGACGATCACGCCGACCGGGCCGCCGAAGTGCGCGATCAGCGACCAGGTCTTGTCGTCGTTGGTGGCGTAGCCGGCGCCCGGGGCGCCGTAGCCGCCGGGAGCGCCGTACGCGCCGCCGGTCGGATAGCCGACGCCCGGCGCGGAGTAGCCGCCCGGCGGTGGGTAGCCGCCCGGTTGGTCACCGGTGGGCGGCGGATAGCCACCGGGCGGGGGATAGCCGCCCGCCCCCGGTGCCCCGGACAGTGGTGCGGTGGGCGGCTCGTACGACGAGCCGGAGGGGGCGGTCGGGTCCGGGCGGTCGCCGGGGTCCCCCGCTCCGGGAGGGCGAGGCGGTTCAGTCATGGACGTCACGGTAGGGGCTGCGGGCAAGCTCCCACCAGAGAGACATCGCCTGCGATGTCCGAATGATCGGCCCCGGCGCGCTGTCCGGGTGGCGGGGCGCACCCGTGGTCCGTCGCTGATCATCGCGTCAGCGGGGACGCCGACGTAGACTGGCACTCGCTACAGTCGAGTGCCAGTGCGCTCGCCCGGGGCGCCTCAGCCGCTCCGGGCCGACGTGCGTCAGGAGGTGGGGAGATGGGTCTCGACGACCGCAAGCTCGCCGTGCTGCGCGCGATCGTCGAGGACTACGTCGCCACGCAGGAGCCGGTCGGCAGCAAGGCCCTCGTCGAACGGCACCAGCTCGGGGTCTCCCCGGCGACGGTGCGCAACGACATGGCCGTGCTGGAGGAGGAGGGCTACATCCGGCAGCCGCACACCAGTGCCGGCCGGGTGCCCACCGACCGTGGCTACCGGCTCTTCGTCGACCGGCTCTCCCGGGTCAAGCCGCTGAGCCCGGCCGAACGCCGGGCCATCGAGCGCTTCCTGGTCGGCGCCGTCGACCTGGACGACGTGGTGCACCGCACCGTCCGGCTGCTGGCCCAGCTGACCCGGCAGGTCGCCGTGGTGCAGTACCCGAGCCTCGCCCGCTCCTCGGTGCGCCACCTGGAGCTGGTGCCGATCTCCACCACCCGCCTGATGCTGGTGATGATCGCCGACACCGGCCGGGTCGAGCAGCGCCTGGTGGAGCTGCCCGCGCCGGTCCCCGCCGACCACGTCACCGACCTGCGTCGGCTGGTCAACGAGAAGCTGGTCGGCAGTCGGCTGTCGGAGACGCCGCCGCTGGTCCAGGCGCTGGTCGACGAGGCAGCGCCGCACCTGCGCGGGGCGATGACCACGCTCTCCACGGTGCTGCTGGAGACGCTGGTGGAACGGCACGAGGAGCGCATCGCGCTGGCCGGCACCGCCAACCTGACCCGGGGCGGCCTGCTCGACTTCCAGGGCTCGCTGCGCCCCATTCTCGAAGCCCTCGAGGAGGAGGTCGTGCTGCTCAAGCTCATCGGCGAGACCGAGCCGAGCACCACCCGGGTGCTGATCGGCGACGAGAACGAGTTCGACAACCTGCGGGCCGCCTCGGTGGTCAGCACCGGGTACGGCCCGGGCGCGACCATCGTGGGTGGCCTGGGCGTGCTCGGGCCCACCCGGATGGACTACCCCGGCACCATCGCCACGGTGAGGGCCGTGGCACGCTACGTGGGCGAGCTGCTGGCCCAGAACTGACCCAAGGCAGGGGCCGGCGGCCGGCTCCGGCCGACGACCGGCGCAACGCGAGACGAACATGAGGACACCGAACGCAGTGGCCAGGGACTACTACGGCATTCTCGGCGTGAGCCGGGAAGCCTCCGATGACGAGATCAAGCGCGCCTACCGCAAGCTGGCGCGGCAGTTCCACCCGGACGTCAATCCGGACCCGGAGGCACAGGAGAAGTTCAAGGACATCAACGCCGCGTACGAGGTCCTCTCGGACGACCGGAAACGGCAGATCGTCGACCTCGGCGGCGACCCGCTCGCCCCGGGTGGGGGCGGCGCCGGCCCGGGTGGCCCCGGCGGCACCGGTCCGTTCGTCGGCTTCCAGGACATCATGGACGCGTTCTTCGGCGGCGCGGCGGGCGGTGCCCGGGGGCCGCGGCCCCGCACCCGGCCGGGTGCCGACGCGATCCTGCGGCTGGAGCTGGACCTGCACGAGACCGCGTTCGGGGTCGAGGCGCCGATCACCGTGGACACGGCGGTGCTCTGCACCACCTGCTCCGGCGCCGGCACCGCCGCCGGCACCCACCTGGCCACCTGCGAGGCGTGCGGCGGCCGGGGCGAGGTGCAGTCGGTGCAGCGCACCTTCCTCGGCCAGGTGGTCTCCGCCCGCCCGTGCACCGTCTGCCAGGGCTACGGCACCACCATCCCGCACCCCTGCCCGACCTGTGCCGGCGACGGCCGGGTCCGCACCCGCCGCTCGCTGACCGTCAAGATCCCGGCCGGGGTCGAGGACGGCATGCGGATCCGGCTGGCCCAGCAGGGCGAGGTGGGTCCGGGTGGCGGCACCGCCGGCGACCTCTACGTGGAGATCCACGAGCGGCCGCACGACGTGTACTCCCGCAAGGGCGACGACCTGCACTGCCGGGTCACCGTGCCGATGACCGCCGCCGCGCTCGGCACCCGGCTGACCATCAAGACGCTGGACAGCGAGGAGACCGTCGACGTCAAGGCCGGCACCCAGCCGGGCAGCACGCTGCGGCTGCGCGCCCGGGGCGTACCGCACCTGCGCGGCACCGGCCGGGGCGACCTCTACGTCCACCTCGACGTGCGCACCCCGACGAAGCTCGACGCCGACCAGGAGAAGATGCTGCGCGACTTCGCCAAGACCCGGGGTGAGGAGGTCGCCGAGCTGACCAAGCAGGGCGGCTTCTTCTCCCGGATGCGCGACGCCTTCAACGGGCACGCCTGACGTGTCCGCGCCGCTGTTCCTGGTCGAGGCGCTGCCCACCGGCGACACGATGACGCTGGACGGCCCGGAGGGCCACCACGCGGCCACCGTGCAGCGGCTGCGCGTCGGCGAGGAACTGCTGCTCGCCGACGGGCGGGGCGGCACGGCGACCGCGGTGGTCGCCGCCGTCGGCCGGGGCACCCTCGACGTGACGGTCACCTCCCGGGGGTACGCCGACGCGTCCGTGCCCCGGGTCGTGGTGGTGCAGGGCATCGCCAAGGGCGACCGGGGCGAGCTGGCCGTGCAGGCGATGACCGAGGTCGGGGTCGACGAGATCGTGCCGTGGGCGGCGTCGCGCTCGGTGACCCAGTGGCGCGGTGACCGGGGCGTACGGGCCCGGGACAAGTGGATGGCGACCGCCCGGGAGGCGGCCAAGCAGGCCCGCCGCCCCTGGCTGCCGGTGGTGGCCGGTGCCCCGGACGAGTCCACCGCCACCGTGGCCCGGCGGATCGCCGGGGCGGGTGCCGCCTTCGTGCTGCACGAGGAGGCCCAGGACCGGCTGACCACCGTCGAGCTGCCCGACAACGGCGAGATCGTGCTGGTGGTCGGCCCGGAGGGCGGCATCGCCCCGGCCGAGCTGACCGCCTTCGCCGACGCCGGTGCCCGCCCGGTACGGCTGGGCCCGTCGGTGCTGCGCACCTCCACGGCCGGGGTGGCCGCGCTGAGCGTGCTGGCCACCCGCCTCGCCCGCTGGTAGCCGGGGCGGTCAGGGGCGGGGGAAGACCGCGACGGGCTCCTCCTCCGGCCGCAGGTCCAGCCCGGCTGATCCGATGATCAGCGGATCGGGCGTGCCGACCACCTCACGGTCCTTGCCGGCGTAGTCGAAGCGGTGCAGCACGTGCCGCATCGCGGCCAGCCGGGCGCGCTTCTTGTCGTTGCTCTTCACCACCGTCCACGGCGCGTCGGCGGTGTCGGTCCAGAAGAACATCGCCTCCTTGGCCTCGGTGTACTCGTCCCACCGGTCCAGCGAGGCGAGGTCCATCGACGAGAGCTTCCACTGGCGTACCGGGTCGACCTGCCGGACCACGAACCGGGTGCGCTGCTCGTTGCGGGAGACCGAGAACCAGAACTTGACCAGCCGGATGCCGGAGCGGACCAGCATCCGTTCCAGCTCGGGGGCCTGCCGCAGGAACTCCAGGTACTCCTTGCGGGTGCAGAAGCCCATCACCCGCTCCACCCCGGCCCGGTTGTACCAGGACCGGTCGAAGAGCACGATCTCGCCGGCCGCCGGCAGGTGCGCCAGCCAGCGCTGGAAGTACCACTGGGTGGCCTCCCGCTCGTCGGGCTTGGTCAGGGCGACCACCTGCGCGCCGCGCGGGTTGAGGTGTTCCATGAAGCGCTTGATGGTGCCGCCCTTGCCGGCCGCGTCCCGGCCCTCGAAGAGGATCACCAGCCGCTCGCCGGACTCCTTCACCCAGTCCTGGAGCTTGAGCAGCTCGATCTGGAGCAGCCGCTTGTGGTGGTCGTACTCCTCGCGGGACATCCGCTCGTCGTACGGATAGTCCTCACGCCAGGTCTCCACCGGGCTGCCGTCCGGGCGCAGCAGCACCGGATCGTCGTCGTGCCCGGCGTCCACCCGGTAGTCGGCGGAGAGGTCCAGCAACGCGGTGTCGGCCATACCGGAGACCCTTACCCCGTCGGGCGGCGGGGAAGCCGTCCGGTGGGTGACGGTCCGGCCACACCCGCGCCCGCGTCAGGTACGCAGGTAGGACGCGCCGTTGAGGTCGACGATGGTGCCGGAGGCCCACTGCGCCTCCGGGCCGGCCAGCCAGTGCACGGCGGCGGCGATCTCCTCGGGGCGGGCCACCCGGCCGAACGGGCTCTGCGCCCGGATCGCGTCACCCCGCTCGCCGGCCAGGTGCCCGGTGGTCATGTCGGTCTCCACGAATCCCGGCGCGACCGTGGCGACCGCGATGCCGTACGGGGCGAGCGCGACGGCGAGCGACTGCCCCAGCGCGTTCAGCCCGGCCTTGCTGGCGCCGTAGGCGGGCTGCTCCGGCTCGCCCCGGAACGCGCCCCGTGACGAGACGTTCACCACCCGGCCACCGCGGTCGCGCATGTGCTGGGCGGCGCACCAGGTGACGTTGGCGGCCCCGGTCAGGTTGGTCTCCAGCACCAACCGCCACTGCCGCTGCCACTGCTCGTACGAGGCGCCGAAGACCGGGTGCGGGGCGTCCCGCTCGCCGTACACGCCGGCGTTGTTGACCAGCACGTCGAGCCCGCCGAGCCGGGCGGCGGCCTCGTCCACCATGGCCCGTACCGCCGCCGGGTCGGTGAGGTCCGCGCGGACCACCACGTGGCCGTCGCCGGGCAGTTCGGCGCGGAGCGCCTCGGCCGGCTCGGCCGAGTCGCGGTGGTGGATCGCCACCCGGTCCCCGCCCGCCGCGAACGCCCGCGCCACCGCCCGGCCGATGCCGCGCGAGGCCCCCGTCACCAGTACCGCCCGTGGAGTCACGCGGGACATCATGCCCGAGCCGCGCGGCACGCCTTACCATGCCCCGATGGGATCCGACTGCCTGTTCTGCCGCATCGTCGCCGGGGAGATCCCGGCCACCATCGTCCGGGAGACCGACACCACCCTCGCCTTCCGCGACATCGGCCCGAAGGCGCCGGTGCACGTGCTGATCATCCCCAAGGAGCACTACGCCGACGTGGCCACGCTCGGCCAGGGCGACCCGGCGCTCGCCGGTGAGCTGCTGGCCACGGCGGCGGCCGTGGCGGAGGACGAGGGGCTGCTCGGTGACGGCTTCCGGCTGATGTTCAACACCGGCGAGTACGGCGGCCAGGAGGTCTTCCACGTGCACGCGCACCTGCTCGGCGGCGCGCCGCTCGGCCCGATGCTGGCCCGGGACGTCGCGTGACCGCTGCGCCCGACCGGCTGGCCCGGATGGTGCGCCAGGTGCAGGCGCAGGCCCGGGTGCCGGCCCTCGCGGCGGCCCTGCACCGCGCCGACCGGCCGCTGTGGACCTGCGAGGTCGGCGGCACCGGCGCCGACGCCGACCTCGACGCGGACACCCGGTTCCGGATCGGCTCGGTGACCAAGACCTTCACCTCGGTGCTGGTGATGCAGTGCCGCGACGACGGCCTGCTCGACCTGGACGACCCGATCGGCCGCCACCTGGCGCTGCCCGCGCACGGCGAGCTGACCGTACGCCGGCTGCTGTCGCACACCGCCGGCCTGCAACGCGAGCCGTACGGCGACGTCTGGGACACGCTACGCGCTCCCGGGGCGGACGAGCTGGTCGCCGAGCTGGCCCGGGCCGAGCGGGTGCTGCCGACCGGGCGCCGCTACCACTACTCCAACCTGGGCATGGCGCTGCTCGGCCGGCTGGTCGGCGAGCTGCGCGGCGGCTCCTGGGCCGAGGTGCTCACCGAGCGGGTGCTGACCCCGCTGGGGCTGGCGGCCACCTCGGTCACGCCGGGGCCGCGGGCGGCGACCGGGTTCCTGGTCGACGCGTACTCCGACGAGGCGCACCCGGAGCCGCCGACCGACTTCGGCGCGATCGGTCCGGCCGCCCAGCTCTGGAGCACCGCCACCGACATGGCCCGCTGGGCCGCCTTCCTGGCCGACCCGGTGGCGCTGGACCCGGCCGGCGCGGTGCTCGCCCCGGCCTCACTGGACGAGATGCGCTGGCCGCTGACCACCACCGACGAGACGCTCTGGTCGGCCGGGTTCGGGCTCGGCCTGATCCTCATCCCGTACCCGGACCGGGTGGTGCACGTCGGGCACGACGGCGCGATGCCGGGCTTCCTGGCCGCGGTCTACGGCCGGCGCGGCGGCGACGGCACGGCCGGTGCGATGGGCTGCGCGGTGCTCGGCTCCTCCGGCACGGCGGCGCAGCTCTTCGAGCTGCCGCACCGGCTGCTCGCCGCGTCCGCCGAGCACGACCCGGCGGACATCGCGCCGTGGCGGCCGGGCGAGCCCGCCCCCGGGCCGCTGCGCGGGGTGCTGGGCCGCTGGTGGGGCGAGGGCTTCGAGTACGTCTTCAGCTGGCACGACGGCGCGCTGCGCGCCCGGGGCGCGGACGATCCGGCGGGGAAGCCCCCGGCGGTCTTCGCGCCGCTGCCGGACTCCCCGGACGTCTTCCGGACGGTCGCCGGGCGGGAGGTCGGCGAGCTGCTGCGGCTGACCCGGGACGAGCACGGCACGGTGGTCCGGATGCACTGGGCGACCTACCGCTTCACCCGGCACCAGGAGACCTTCGACCGGTACGACTTCCGCGCCGGCTGACCGGGGAGGCGACCGGCTCGGCGACAGCGGTACGGGTGCGTGGTTGGGGTGCCGGCGCGAGGTCTCGCCCGACTGCGCATCCGCCGCCGGCGGACGGAAATGAGCGCGGTGCCGCCGGTGTTGAGCGGATACGATGGGTGTAACGTCCGCACGCCGTGCCAGCTGGGCCGGCGCCGAGATCGGAAGCAGGTGGCACAGGGCCCGACGGCCCGACCTATGACCGGTACCCCACCTCCCGGCCCGCCCCGGGTGCAGACCAGGATCACGGTTCCCGATTCCAAGATCATGGTCAACCTGCTCGGCGCGGGCGACGAGATCCTGCGCCTCGTCGAGCGCTCGGTCGACAGCGACGTGCACGTGCGCGGCAATGAGATCACCATCACCGGCGCGCCCGCGGACAATGCCCTCGCCGAGCGCCTCTTCAGCGAGCTGCTCGAACTGATCGAGAAAGGCGAGACCCTGACCACTGATGCTGTCCGGCGTACCGTCGGCATGCTCGAGCAGGGCGGCGCGGAGCGGCCCGCCGAGGTCCTCACCCTCAACATCCTCTCCCGGCGCGGGCGCACCATCCGCCCCAAGACGCTCGGGCAGAAGCGCTACGTCGACGCGATCGACGCGCACACCATCGTCTTCGGCATCGGCCCCGCCGGCACCGGCAAGACCTACCTCGCCATGGCGAAGGCCGTCCAGGCGCTCCAGGCGAAGCAGGTCAACCGCATCATCCTGACCCGGCCGGCGGTCGAGGCGGGGGAGCGGCTGGGCTTCCTGCCCGGCACCCTCAACGAGAAGATCGACCCCTACCTGCGCCCGCTCTACGACGCGCTGCACGACATGCTCGACCCGGAGTCCATCCCCAAGCTGATGGCCGCCGGCACGATCGAGGTCGCGCCGCTGGCGTACATGCGGGGCCGTACGCTCAACGACGCGTTCATCATCCTGGACGAGGCGCAGAACACCACGCCCGAGCAGATGAAGATGTTCCTCACCCGGCTCGGCTTCAACTCCAAGATCGTGGTGACCGGTGACGTCACCCAGGTGGACCTCCCCGGCGGGACGACCAGCGGTCTGCGGGTGGTCCGGGACATCCTGGAGAACGTCGAGGACGTGCACTTCGCCCCGCTCTCCAGCTCGGACGTGGTCCGGCACAAGCTGGTCGGGGAGATCGTGGACGCGTACGCCCGCTGGGACGCCGAGCGGGAGAACCAGCAGGCGCAGAGCGTGCACGCCGTGCCCGGGCGGACCGCCCAGGGCGGCCGGGCCGGCCGGCGCCGCTAACCAAGAGGAAGACAGTTGTCCATCGAGATCGCCAACGAGTCCGGTGTCGACGTCGACACCGACGCCGTGCTCGCCGTCGCCCGGCACGCCCTCGACGAGATGGGGGTCAACCCCCTCGCCGAGCTCTCCGTGCTGCTGGTCGACATCGACTACATGACCGAGCTGAACCACCGCTGGATGGGTGGGGACGGGCCGACCGACGTGCTCGCCTTCCCGATGGACGAGGGCAGCGTCGACCACGGCCCGGGGGAGAGCGCCCCGGCCGGCGGCGAGCCCGCCCTGCTCGGTGACATCGTGCTCTGCCCGGAGGTGGCGGCCAAGCAGGCCGTCACCGCCAACCACACCACCGCCGACGAGCTGCACCTGCTCACCGTGCACGGCGTGCTGCACCTGCTCGGGTACGACCACGCCGAGCCGGAGGAGGAGCGGGAGATGTTCTCGCTCCAGGCTCGACTGCTGGGCAGCTGGCGGTCGACCCGGACCCGGTGATGACCACCCAGGCGGCGACCGCCGCCGGCCTACCCGACCTCCAGCTGATCTTCTTCGCGGCGGGGCTGGTGGTGCTCGCCGGTCTGATCGCGATGACCGAGGCGGCACTGGCCGCCGTCTCCCCGGCCCGGGCCGCCGAGCTGGCCCGGGACGGGGTACGCGGCGCGCGTACCCTCCAGGCCGTCGCCGGTGACGTGGTCCGCCACCTCAACCTGCTGCTCCTGCTCCGGCTGCTGGCCGAGCTGACCGCCACCACGCTGGTGGCCCTCGTCGCGGTCGACACCTTCGGCGCGGGCTGGCGGGCGGCGCTGATCACCGCCGGCGCGATGACCGTGGTCAGCTTCGTCGTGGTCGGCGTGGCGCCGCGCACCATCGGCCGGCAGCACGCGTACGCGGTGGGCCGGGCGGTGGCGCCGCTGGTCCGCTGGCTGGGCCGGGCGCTGAACCCGCTCGCCTCGCTGCTGATCCTGATCGGCAACGCGGTCACCCCGGGGCGCGGTTTCCGGGAGGGGCCGTTCGCCAGCCAGGTGGAGCTGCGCGAGCTGGTCGACCTGGCCGAGCAGCGCGGCGTGGTGGAGCACGGCGAGCGGCAGATGATCCACTCGGTCTTCGCGCTCGGCGACACCATCGCCCGCGAGGTGATGGTGCCCCGCACGGAGATGGTCTGGATAGAGGAGGGCAAGACCCTCTCCCAGGCGCTGGCCCTCTTCCTGCGCTCCGGTTTCTCCCGCATCCCGGTGATCGGGGAGAGCGTCGACGACGTGCTGGGCGTGCTCTACCTCAAGGACCTCATCCGCCGTACCCGCGGTGGCGACCTGCGCGCCCACCAGAGCCCGGTGTCGGAGCTGATGCGCCCGGCGACCTTCGTGCCCGAGTCCAAGCCGGTCGACGACCTGCTCTCGGAGATGCAGGCCGCCCGCAACCACCTGGTCATCGTCGTCGACGAGTACGGCGGCACCGGCGGGCTGGTGACGATCGAGGACATCCTGGAGGAGATCGTCGGCGAGATCACCGACGAGTACGATGTCGAACGCCCGCCGGTGGAACACCTGGAGGACGGTGCGGTGCGCGTCACCGCCCGGCTCCCGGTGGAGAACCTGGGCGAGCTGTTCGACACCGACCTCCCCACCGACGAGGTGGAGACGGTCGGCGGCCTGCTGGCCCAGTCCCTGGGCCGGGTGCCGATCCCCGGGGCCCGCGCCGAGGTGGCCGGGCTGCGACTGATCGCCGAGGGCACCACCGGGCGGCGCAACCGGATAGACACCGTGCTGGTCAGCCGGGTCGAGCCGACCGACGCGCCGGACTCCTCGGGGCGCGGCGAGCACGCCGAGTCCCGCGACAACCAGACGAGAACCGAGGAGAGGCAACCCGCCGATGCCTGAGTCACCCGCCGTACCGGCCGCCCGGCCCACCCCGTCCGACCCGGCCGAACTGAGCGCGGAGGACGGCAAGCTGGTCGTCCTGGCGCGGGCTGCCCGTGGCCGGGTGGCGGCCGTGGAGGGCGCGGCGGTCCGCGACCAGGACGGCCGGACGTACGCCGCGGCGAGCGTCTCGCTGCCCTCGCTGACCATCACCGCGCTCCAGCTCGCGGTCGCCTCGGCGGCGGCGGCGGGTGCGAGCCGGCTGGAGGCGGCCGTGGTGGTGACCGAGGCGTCGACGCTGGACGGGGCGGGCCACGCGGCCGTGCGTGACCTCTCCGCCGACGCGCCGATCCACGTGGCCGCCCCGGACGGCACGGTCCTCGGCACGGTGGTCGAGTGACCGGCACCGGGGAGCGTCCCTACCGGGCCGGCTTCGCCTGTTTCGTCGGGCGGCCCAACGCGGGCAAGTCGACGCTGACCAACGCGATCGTCGGGCAGAAGATCGCGATCACCTCGAACAAGCCGCAGACCACCCGGCACGTCATCCGGGCCGTGCTGCACCGCGCGGACTCGCAGCTGGTGCTGGTCGACACCCCCGGCCTGCACCGGCCCCGCACGCTGCTCGGCGAGCGCCTCAACGACCTGGTCCGCTCGACCTGGAGCGAGGTCGACGTGATCGGCCTCTGCATCCCGGCGGACGAGCCGGTCGGGCGCGGTGACCGGTTCATCTCCGGCGAGCTGGCCGAGCTGAAGGCCACCGTGCTCGCCGTGGTGACCAAGACCGACCTGGTCGACAAGAAGCGGCTGGCCGAGCAGTTGCTGGCCGTCAGCGAGCTGGGCGAGTTCGCCGAGGTGGTGCCGGTCAGCGCGGTCTCCGGGCACCAGGTGGACACGCTGGTCGACGTGATGACCAAGTACCTGCCGCCGTCGCCGCAGCTCTACCCGGACGACATGCTGACCGAGGACCCGGAGCAGGTGATGGTCGCCGAGCTGATCCGGGAGGCGGCGCTGGAGGGGGTCCGGGACGAGCTGCCGCACTCCATCGCGGTCGTCGTCGAGGAGATGGTCCCCGAGGGCAAGGTCATGAAGATCTTCGCCGACCTCTACGTCGAGCGGCCCAGCCAGAAGGCGATCGTGCTCGGTCACCGGGCCAGCCGGCTCAAGGCGGTCGGCACCGCCGCCCGTACCCAGATCGAGGAGCTGCTGGGCACCCGGGTCTACCTCGACCTGCACGTACGGGTGGCGAAGGACTGGCAGCGGGACCCGAAGCAGCTGCGCAAGCTCGGCTTCTGACCCCGGCGCCGGCGGCGGCCGGTCCGGGGCGGTGGTATGGGCAGGTTCACCCCCGATCGGGGGCGACGGCCGTTTGGCGGGGTGAAGTCGGCGGGTAGGGAGCGTTTCTGCTCGCTGCCCCCGACACAGATGCAGGCTGATGCGCAACCGATACCTGGACCTGCTCCGCTTCTTGGCCGTCGTCCGCGTCGTCGTCTACCACGTCACCGGTTGGGCGTCGCTGACCATCGTCTTCCCGGCGATGGCGGTGATGTTCGCCCTGGCCGGGTCGCTGATGGCCGCCTCCCTGGACCGCTCCGGCACCTCGGCGGTGCCGCGCCGGCTGCGCCGCCTGCTGCCCTCGCTCTGGGTGGTCGCGGTCGTCTTCGTGCCCGCCATGCTGCTGACCGGCCTGCCGCTGAGCCCGAAGGTGCTGCTCTGGCTCTTCCCGGTCGCCGACCCGCCGGCGAACTACTGGGGCGCGCTGGCGCTGAGCCCCATCTGGTACCTGCGCGACTACCTCTGGTTCCTGCTCGCCTCGCCGATCGCCCTCTGGCTGTTCCGCCGGGCGCCGGTCGCCACCCTGGCCGCCCCGTACGCGCTGCTGCTGGTGATCGAGCTGGGCCTGCTGCCCACCGCCCCGACGGCGTTGCGCGAGTTCGGCCTCTACTTCGGCGCCTGGCTGCTCGGCTTCGCCCACCACGACGGCCTGCTGCGCCGGCTCGCCAACCGGGTGCTCCTGCCGGCCGCGCTGGCCCTGGCTGGCGCCGGGGCCGCCTGGATCGTCACCCACCCCGGGCCGCGCGGTTTCGACCTCAACGACATCGACCTGGGCAACGCGCTCTGGTCAGCGGCGTTCATCCTCGTCCTGCTGGGGCGGGCACCGGCCGCGGCGGACTGGATCGAGCGCAGCCCGCTGCTCAGCCGGGCGGTCACCGTGCTCAACCGCCGGGCGCTGACCGTCTACCTCTGGCACATGTCGTTCGTGGTGCTGCTCACCCCGCTGGTCGACGTGGTCGGCTGGTCGCACGCGGACCCGCTCGGCCTGGCGATCCGGGTGGTGCTGGTCTTCGCCCTGGTCGGGGTGGTCACCCTGCTGGTCGGCTGGGTGGAGGACGTGGCCGCCCGGCGGCGGCCCGAGCTGGTGCCGGGCGGCCGGCGCCCGCCGCTGCCCCGGCCGATCCGCCCCGCCGCTCCGCCGCCGCTTCTCGCGCCCGCGGACGTCCACGTTCCCCCCGTCCAGCGGCCCAGGACACCGGTCGGCCGGGTGCCGGCGGGCGGCGGACCGCCGGCCCGCCCGGTCCGGACGGTCGGCGTCCCGGCGGGTACGGGCGGGTGGCTGACCGGCGGGAGACGGCGCGGGCCGCACCGGTCGACGGTCGGCGCCGCCGGCCGGGCGGTGGTCCCCGCCCCACGGATGGCCGAGGTGGCCACCGTCGAGATCAGCGCTGGCTGACCCGTACGTTCCCGCTGCCGGTGCTCAGGTCGAGCACCAGCGACGCCGCCGGGTCGTTCACCACGCCCAGGTCGCTGTCGCCCGAGCCGGTGCTGGCGCGCACCCGGTACCGGCCGGCGGGCACCCTCAGCTCCACGTCGCCGCTGGAGGCGTGCGCCCGCGCCGAGGCGGGCTCCTCCAGCTCGATCGTGACATTGCCGGACTCGGCCTCGGCGTCCACCTCGCCGCGCAGCCGCAGCCCGGTGATGTCGCCGGACGAGGCGTGCAGGTCGACGGGGGCGCCCACGTCCTCCACCTCGATGTTGCCGGAGCCGGTCTCGGCCCGTACCGGGCCGGTGGCGCCGACGACCCGGATGTTGCCCGAGCCGAGGGTGAACTCCACCGGGCCGACCCGGCTCAGCTCCACGTCGCCGGAGCCGGTCTCGCCCCGTACCCGGACCCCCTCCGGCGCGGTCACCTCGTACGACACGGAGCAGCGGGGGCCGCACTCCGTGTCCAGCACCAGTTCGTCGCCGCGCACCTCGTACGTCGTGCGGGGCTGGTCGCCCTGGTAGCGCAGCACCCGCTGGATGCGTACCTCGGTGGCGGGGCCGGTGGCCCGGACCACGACGTCACCCGCGCCCGGCCGTACGGTGACGGTGCTGATCCGCACCGCCTCGGTGTGGTCGAAGTCCAGCCGCCGGAAGGAGAGCGTGTCGCACCCGGCGGCGAGGATGACGATGGCGGTCGCGCCCAGGGCGACGGCGGTGCGGGGAAGGGCCATGCTCAGCAACCTACGACCGGCCCTACCCGCCGCACATCCGGGACGCGGCACCGGTCCACCCCGAACCGACCCTGATTTCCCACCCCGAGGGAGAATGGCCTGATGCCCGGGTACCGCCGACAGCTCTACCGCGACGACGCGGTGGTTCTGCGTGTGCAGAAGCTGGGCGAGTCGGACCGGATCATCACGCTGCTGACCCGCCGGCACGGCCGGCTGCGCGCGGTGGCCCGGGGCGTCCGGCGCACCACCAGCAAGTTCGGCGCCCGGCTGGAGCCGTTCGGCCACGTCGACCTCCAGCTCGCCGGTGACCCGAAGGGCAATCAGGGCAGCTCGCTGCACACGGTCAGCCAGGTCGAGGGGATCGACCTCTACGGCAAGCGGTTCCTCGGTGACTATCCCCGCTACACCGCGGCCAGCGCGATCGCCGAGACCGCGGAGCGCCTCACCCCGGTCGAACGGGAGCCGTCGCTGCGGCTGTTCCAGCTCACCCTCGGCGCGCTCAAGGCCCTCTCGCGGGGCGAGCACGCCACCACGCTGGTGCTCGACGCGTACCTGCTGCGGGGGATGGCGCTGGCCGGCTGGGCGCCGGCGCTGACCGCCTGCGCGGTCTGCGGCACGCCGGGGCGGCACCGCGCCTTCTCCGTGCCGGCCGGCGGCGCGGTCTGCCCGGACTGCCGGCCGCCCGGTGCGGCCCACCCGGCGCCGGCCACCATCGAGCTGATGTCCGCGCTGACCAGTGGCGACTGGCGGGTCGCCGACGCTACCCCGACCGGTGTACGCCGGGAGTGCAGCGGCCTGGTCGCGGCGCACCTGCAGTGGCACCTGGAGCGCGCGCTACGCTCGCTGCCGCTGGTCGACCGGGGTGTCCCGGCGACCGGTGCGGTCCCGTCACCCGGCGGTGACGTGGCCGGTCCGGTCCCGCCGCCGCCCGGCGTCGGGGCCGGCGTGGACGGCGTGGACAGGGAGATGACCGAGTGATCCGATCGTTGAGGGCCGGCCGCCGTGCGCCGGTGCCGCCGACCCCGCACCCGTCGGGCGCCCGGCCGCCGGCGCTGCCCGCCGAGGCGGTGCCGAAGCACGTGGCCGTGGTGATGGACGGCAACGGCCGGTGGGCCAAGGAGCGCGGCCTGCCCCGCACCAAGGGTCACGAGGCGGGGGAGTTCAGCCTCTTCGACACCATCGAGGGCGCGATCGAGCTGGGCATCCCCTACCTCTCGGCGTACGCGTTCTCCACCGAGAACTGGCGGCGCTCGCCGGACGAGGTCCGGTTCCTGATGGGCTTCAACCGGGACGTCATCCGCCGCCGCCGCGACCAGCTGGTCGACCTGGGCGTGCGGGTGGTCTGGTCGGGCCGGGCGGGGCGGCTGTGGAAGAGCGTCATCTCCGAGCTGCAGACCGCCGAGGAGATGTCCCGGGGCAACTCGACGCTGACCCTGCAGTTCTGCGTGAACTACGGCGGGCAGGCGGAGATCGCCGACGCCGCCGCCGCGATCGCCCGTGACGTGGCCGCCGGTCGGCTCGACCCGGAGAAGGTCACCGAGAAGACGGTGGCGAAGTACCTCTACCACCCGGAGATCCCGGAGGTGGACCTGTTCCTGCGTCCGTCCGGTGAGGAGCGGATCTCCAACTTCCTGCTCTGGCAGACCGCGTACGCGGAGCTGGTGTTCCTCGACACCCTCTGGCCGGACTTCGACCGCCGGCACCTCTGGTACGCCTGCGAGCTGTACGCGCAGCGGGACCGGCGCTTCGGCGGCGCACTGCCGAACCCGGTCGCACCGCAGCTCTGAGGTCACGCTTAGCGACGCGGTGGCGTGGGTATGCCTCTTCGACAGACACGACGCGGAGGTGAACCCACATGATTCAGAAGCGGATTGCCCAGTGGGCGGTCATGGCGGTCGCCGTGCCGCTGGCGGCGGCCGGCGCGCGCCGGCTCAGCCACACGCTGGAGGCCCGCCGGGGCCCGACCGGCGTGACCCGACTGCTCAACAAGGGCGCGGACATGCTGCGGCCGCAGAAGGCCAAGCGTCGCCGGTTCTGGTGAACCTCGACGCCCGGTACGCCGTCGGCGCCGCTCCCTCGGGGGCGGCGCTGACGCGTTCCGGCCGGTCGGCGCGGCCCGCGCGCGTACGATCGGCGCAGGGCGCGCCGCCCGGGCGCGTCGGCCACGGGGGTGGGGATGCCGGATCTCCGGTACAAGATGATCATGGCGCTGAACGCCGCCGACCTGGGCAGCCCGATCTGCGAACAGGTGGCGGGGATCTGCGCGGAGATCGCCGAGCAGCACTGCGCCGAGCTGGGGCACACCCCGGGCGTGCGCTCCGGCGAGATCGCCGAACTGGCCACCGGTGAACCGGCGCTGACCTGGGCGCCGAACGAGACCGGGCAGCGGGCCTGGTGACCGCCCTGGCGCCGAGCCCGGCGGTGGACGTCCGCCGGGCCGAAGACCGGTTCAAGACCCGACTGTCCTGGCTCGACTCGAAGCACTCCTTCTCGTTCTCCCGGCACTACGACCCGGCCAACACCCACCACGGCCTGCTGCTGGTCAACAACGACGACATCGTCCACCCGGGCACCGGGTTCGAGACCCACCCGCACGAGGACATGGAGATCGTGACCTGGGTGCTGCGCGGCTCGCTGGTGCACCAGGACTCCACCGGCCACAGCGGGATCATCTACCCCGGGCTGGCCCAGCGGATGAGCGCCGGCACCGGCATCCTGCACTCGGAGAAGAACGACTCCTGGCGGCTGGAAGGCCGCCAGCCGCACACCGAACCGGTCCACTTCGTGCAGATGTGGGTGGTGCCTGACACCGAGGGCGTCGACCCCGGCTACGAGCAGCTGGAGATCGGGGACGAGCTGCTGCGCGGCGGGCTGGTGCCGGTCGCCTCCGGCATGGACCGCTACGCCGGCGCGTCGGCGATCCGGATCCGCAACCGGTACGCCACCCTGCACGCCGCCCGGCTCGCCCCCGGCGACGAGGTGACCCTGCCGGACTCGCCCTACCTGCACCTCTACGTGCCCACCGGCGCGGTGACGCTGGAGAGCGCCGGCCGGCTCGGCGAGGGCGACGCCGCCCGGATCACCATGACCGGCGGCCACCGGGTCAGCGCCACCGAGGCCGCCGAGATCCTGGTCTGGGAGATGCACGCCACCCTCGCCTGACCGGTCCTCGCCGACCCGTCGGCCGTCGGCCGTCCGTGCCGCCCGCCCGCCCGCCGCCCGCGCGGTTTGCGGCGTGTCGGGGTCTCCTCGTTCCGCGACAGCCCGACACGCCGCGAGCCGGGTCGATCGGGCCGGGCGTCGATCAGCCCGGCCGATCTTCCCGGCGGCGAGCAGCGGTGCGCCTCAGCCGGCCACCTCGGAGCGGTCGCCGGCCCAGACGGTGTGGAACGACCCGTCCCGGTCGACCCGGTGGTAGGTGTGCGCGCCGAAGTTGTCCCGCAGCCCCTGGATCAGCGCCGCGGGCAGCCGCTCCGCGCGCAGCGCGTCGAAGTAGGCCAGCGACGAGGAGAACGCCGGGGTGGGCACGCCGGCCCGGGCCGCGTCGGCGACCACCCGCCGCCAGCTCGGCACCCCGGCGGCGACCGCCTCGGCGAAGTACGGGGCCACGAGCAGCGTCGACAGGTCCGGCTGGGCGTCGTACGCCTCCCGGATGCGGTCGAGGAAGCGGGCCCGGATGATGCAGCCGCCCCGCCAGATGGTGGCGGTGCCGCCCAGGTCGATGCCCCAGTCGTACTCGCGGCTGCCGCCGCGGATGTGGTCGAAGCCCTGCGCGTACGCGACGATCTTGCTGGCCAGCAGCGCGCGCCGGACGTCCTCGACGAAGGTCTCCCGGTCGCCGACCTGCCACTTCTCGCCGGCGTCGGGGAAGGCCCGGCGGGCGGCGGCGCGCTGGCCGGCGTGGCCGGAGAGCGACCGGGCGAAGGTCGCCTCGGCGATACCCGTGATCGGGATGCCGAGGTCGAGGGCGCTCTGCACGGTCCAGCGGCCGGTGCCCTTCTGCTCGGCCTGGTCGAGCACCACGTCGACGAAGGCCCGGCCGGTCGCCGCGTCGGTGTGCGCCAGCACGTCGGCGGTGATCTCGATGAGGAAGGACTCCAGCTCGCCGGTGTTCCACTCCCGGAAGATGTCGGCGATCTCCGCCGGGCTCGCCGCCAGCCCCGCCCGCAGCAGGTCGTACGCCTCGGCGATGAGCTGCATGTCGGCGTACTCGATGCCGTTGTGCACCATCTTCACGAAGTGACCGGCGCCGTCGGGGCCGATGTGCCGGCAGCACGGGGTGCCGTCCACCTGCGCGGCGATCTTCTCGAAGATCGGCCCGAGCTTCGCGTACGACTCGGCGGAGCCGCCGGGCATGATGCTCGGCCCGCGCAGCGCGCCCTCCTCGCCGCCGGAGACGCCGGTGCCGACGAAGTGCAGCCCGTGCTTGCGCAGCGCCTCCTCCCGGCGGCGGGTGTCGGCGAAGTGCGCGTTGCCGCAGTCGACGACGATGTCACCCTCCTCCAGCAGGGGGACCAGTTCGTCGATCACCGCGTCGGTCGGGCCGCCGGCCTTCACCATGACGATCACCGCGCGGGGTCGCTCCAGGCTGGCGACGAAGTCCGTGAGGGACTCCGACGCGACGAAGGTGCCCTCGTCGCCGTGCTCGGCGACGAGGCCGCGGGTGCGCTCCGGGGAGCGGTTGTGCACCGCCACGGTGAAGCCGTTGCGGGCCAGGTTCCGGGCCAGGTTGCGGCCCATCACCGCCAGCCCGGTCACCCCGATCTGCGCCGTCGCCTGCTGAGCCATCCGTCCCGCCACCTCTCGTCGGCCTGCCGTCCTGCGACCGTATCGCGGCCGGTGGCGGCCCGGGCGCGGACGTCGACGCTCGGTGAGCGGTGCGGTGCGGGCCGTCGCGGCACCCGGCTGCGAAGCCGGCCGGCGCGATCAGATGGTCACCCGGCCTGCCACCGGCGGGCACTGCGGCGCCGGGCGGTGTCACCGGGGCCTGGACGGCCGGCGCCGCGCGGCGTCAGCCCTCGGCCAGGCGGGCCTCGACGTGGGCGACCTTGCCGGTGAGCGCGTCGGTGACCCCGGGCCGCACGTCGGCCTTGAGCACCACGCTGACCCGGGGCGCCCGCTCGGCCACCACGTCGACCGCCTGCTTGAGCACCGCCATCACCTCGTCCCACTCACCCTCGACGGTGGTGAACATGGCGTCGGTGCGGTTGGGCAGGCCGGAGGCGCGCACCACCCGGACCGCCTCGGCGACCAGGTCGCCGACGGACTCGCCGACGCCCAGCGGAGTAATCGAGAACGCGATCAGCATGTCGCCGATGGTGCCAGTAAATGGGCTGCGGCCGTCGTCGTCGGTGGGATAGCGTGTCGGCATGCGCATCTGACGCCCTCACCTTCAGCCAGTCGGGCCCGCCACCGTCGTCGTGGGTCCGGCCGCGCCGGGCGTCCGCATCCCCACCTCTTTCCGGTGGTGTCTCCGTGGTCGGGTCGCCCGGGCCGTTCCCTGCCCGTCGACCGCCCCGCCGCGCGGCGCGGTCCCCGCACCCGAAGGAGGCAGCGTATGCCCGCCAAGCGCAGTCCGAAGAAGTCCCGCCCGAAGCCGACCTCCACCGTGGCGGTGAGCCCGCCGGACGTCGACGCGCTCACCGTGGCGCCGGCCGCCCCGGTCACCCTGCCCGACGAGACGGCGGCCGCGCCCGCGGCCGCCCGGCCCGCCCCGACCCCGCCGCCGTGGACCGGCCCGCCGGTGCGCGGCGGCTCCACCTCCGCCCGCGGCCACACCCGCCGGTACGCGTTCCGCCGCAGCTGATCGGCGCTGCCGGTACGGATGCCGGTCGGCCGCGCACGTGTTCCGGCGCGGTCGACCGGCGTGCGGCGGTATGGCGGTATAGCGACTGCCCCGGTCGGGACTCCGGATGCGGCATGTCCCGGGGTCCCGAAGCGCGGGTACCGGGACGTGCCGCGTCACGGGGACGTGCCGCGTCACCGGGACGGGGGCGGCCGGTGAGCCGGTCGGGCGTGTCGCGGCCCGGAAGGAGGACGGCGACGAAGCTGATACCTCTGAGGCATATTCATGCCCCAGAGCTATCACTCTCACCGGACACCTTCGCTGTGTAAGCGGCGGCGCGCCGGAGGGCCGGCGACGCCGCTCGTGACCGCGGCCGGCCCCGAGCACCAAGCCGCCGGTCCGGTCCCGGGCCGCCTCGCCTCAGCCGAGCAA
Organism: Micromonospora sp. CPCC 205739; assembly: GCF_036906795.1. Taxonomy (NCBI): domain Bacteria; kingdom Bacillati; phylum Actinomycetota; class Actinomycetes; order Micromonosporales; family Micromonosporaceae; genus Micromonospora; species Micromonospora sp. CPCC 205739. The sequence continues at coordinate 80,632 of NZ_JBAKHS010000013.1, forward strand.
CGGGCGGAAGGTGCCGAGCGCGACGCTGACCGCGATCGCCGCACCGGCCAGCACGGCCGCCCCGGCGACGAGCAGCCCGTCGGCTAGGCCGAACCGCTGCCGGCGGGCGAAGGTGCGCGGGATGCCGGCGTCGAAGCCCCGGGCGTCCATCGCCACCGCCAGCCGGGTGCCCCGGCGGATCGCCCCGACCAGCAGGGCGAACGCGGTCGACACGAACAGCCGCAGCTTCGCCACCGGGTTGCGCCCGGCGTCCACCCCGCGCGCCCGGCGGGCCATCGAGATCATCTGCCACTCCTGACCGAGCAGCGGGACCAGCCGGAACGCGGCCAGCGTCCCGATCGCGAAGCGGGCCGGTGCCTTCGCGTTCTGGACCAGGGCGTCGGCCAGGTCCGTCGGGTCGGTGGTGGCGAAGACGATCACGCCGGGCAGGGCCACCGCGAACATCCGCAGCACCAGCCCGAGCGCGGCCAGCAGCACCCCCGAGGTGACCAGCAGCCCTCCGGCGTCCAGCAGCACCCGGCCGGACCGGTCGGCGGCGAAGAGCACCAGGGTGACCAGGATGCCGGCCGCGCTGGCCAGCAGCGGCAGTGCCCGCCGGGCCAGCACCCGCAGCCGGATGCCGAACAGCGGCAGCACCGCCAGCTCGATCGCGATCGCGATGGCCGGCGCGACCGGGTCCAGCGTGGCGACCAGGGCGGCCGAGAAGACCAGCGCGGCGGCCAGTTTCGCGACCGGGTTGCGCCGGGCCAGCGGCGCGCCCGGCGACGCGACCGGTTCCAGGCTGATCACGGGCGCCGCCCGGGGTCGCCGTCGGCCGCCTCGACGGCGGGCCGCCGCGGCAGGGTGACGGTGCGGTCGGCGAGCGCGGCGACGAAGTCCGGGTCGTGGGTGACGGTGACGACGCCGTGCCCGGCGTCGCGCAGGTCGGCGAAGAGGTCGACCAGCTCCAGCCAGGTGCGCCGGTCCTGGCCGAAGGTCGGCTCGTCGCAGATCAACAGGCGAGGGGCGGTGGCCAGCGCGGTCGCCACACTCAGCCGCCGCGCCTCCCCGCCCGAGAGGGTGTACGGGTTCGCCCCGGCCAGCCTGGTCAGCCGCAGCCGGTCGAGCAGGGCGTCGACGGTGGCGCGTACGGCAGGCTCGGACTGCCCGGTCCGGCGGGGGCCGAGGGCCAGCTCGTCGAAGACGGTGGCGGTGACGAACTGGTGCTCCGGGTCCTGGAAGACCGAGCCGATCCGGCGGGCCAGCGCGGGCGCCCGCCAGCGGTGCGGGGGAGTGCGCTCGTCCGCCCCGGCCAGCGCTGCCGTGGCGGTGACCCGACCGGCGCCGGGGCGGAGCAGCCCGCCGAGGAGCAGGGCCAGGGTGGACTTGCCGGCGCCGTTGGGCCCGCGCACGGCGAGCGCCTCGCCGGCGCGTACCCGAAGGTCGGTGCAGGCCAGCCGGGGCGGCAGGCCGAGCCGGTCGGCGGTGAGCAACTCCTCGCCGGGGGTCGTGGCGGCGTGCCGGGGCGGGATGGTCCGGCCCGGCACCCAGACGCCTTCGGCCGCGAGGGTGTCGCCGTGCGCGGCGAAGACCGCGTCCGGCGGGCCGTCCGCGCGGACGCCGCCGCCCGGCTCCAGCACCACCACCCGGTCGACCAGCGGCAGCGCCTCGGCGACCCGGTGTTCGACCAGGATGAGGGTGGTGTCGGAGGTCAGCGCGCCGGCGACCGCCCGGCGGACCAGGTCGGCGCCGGCCGGGTCGAGGTTGGCGGTCGGCTCGTCGAGCAGCAGCAGGCCGGGGCGCAGGGCCAGCGCGCCGGCCAGGGCGAGGCGCTGCTGCTCGCCCCCGGAGAGCGCCGCCGTGGGCCGGTCCCGGTGGTACGGGAAGCCGACCCGGTGCAGCGCCTCGTCCACCCGCGTCCAGATCTCCCCGGCCGGCACCCCGCGGTTCTCCAGCCCGAACGCGACGTCGTCGCCGCAGCGGGCCATCACCAGCTGGGTCTCCGGGTCCTGGAAGACGATGCCGACCCGGTCCCGGTCCTTGCGCGGGTCGAGCCCGTCGATCTCGACGGTGCCCTCCTGCTCGCCGGAGTCCTCGGGCAGCAGGCCGGCCAGCGCGGCGAGCAGGGTGCTCTTGCCCGCCCCGGACGGGCCGAGCAGCAGCACCCGCTCCCCGGCCTCGATCCGCAGGTCCACCCCGCGTACGGCCCACGCCTTACGCCCCGCGTGCCGCCACCCGAATCCCCGCACCCCCACGGCGCTCACACGCACCCCCTCAATCTCCACCCTGCCCCGGTGATCATGAAGTTGCCGGCAGTTGCCGAGATCCACATCGCCGTCAACTTCATGATCACCGAGCTCAGTGGGTGGGTGGTCAGATGGCGGGGCGGTTGCGGGCGGCGGGGAAGCGGTCGAGGACGCCGGTGTGGGCTAGGGCGCGGGTGAGGGCCACGGCGCCGAGGCCGGCGATGACCAGGGAGCTGGTTGCGGTGATCAGGATGTAGGGGAGGCGGAAGCTGCCCCAGGCGGCGCCCGGGTACCAGACGAAGACGTCGTAGATCGCCGCCGCCAGGCCGGCCAGCGTGGCGGCCAGCAGGGCGACGGGCAGCCGGAAGACGCGGTACCCGAACGCCGCGAAGGCCAGTTCCGCCGCGGCGGCCTCCAGCGGACCCTGGATGACCAGCGTCCAGCCCCAGCTGCTGCCCAGCGCCACCGAGACCAGCGCGGCGACGGTGAGCGTGAAGAAGGCGGCACCCGGCTTGCGGATGATCAGCCCGCCCAGCACGGCGGGGACCAGCCACACGCCGTAGATGACCGCCCGGCCGGGCAGCGGGATGGCGTCGGCGGGGCCGTTCCAGAGCAGGCCCCAGACCCAGAAGATGATGCCGAAGGCCACCCCGAGGACCGCCGCGACGACGATGTCGATGGTGCGCCACCGCTTGTTGTCGGTGCTGTTCATGGTTGCTCCCAGTCCAAATGATCGAACCAGGAGAAGACGCACGCCGCGCCCGGTTGGGACCGGACGGCGGCGCGGCTGGAGGTCGACCGAACTCCCTGCGCTGGCATTACCCAGATCAGGTTCGAGGGTCTGCGGGCGGTGCCCGCACTCTCAGCGCTGTGCGCTCCCCTGTCGGATGTGAAGTTGTCTCGTCGACGCTAACAGCTCGAACCCGGCCACCGTCGGCCCGGGTGCGCGACCGCCCGCCTGGGTAGGCTGCCGATCATGCGGGTCGAGGCGCGAGGGCTGACGTTCGAGGTACGCACCGGCGGCCCGGAGGGCGGTGATCCCGTCCTCCTGCTGCACGGTTTTCCGCAGCACGGTGGCGAGTGGGACGAGGTGGTGCCGGCGCTGCACGCCGCCGGCCTGCGCACGTACGCGCCGGACCAGCGGGGCTACTCGCCGGGCGCCCGGCCGGCCGAGGTGGCCGCCTACCGGATCCCGGAGCTGGTCGCGGACGCGGTGGCGCTGCTCGACGCGCTGGGGGTGGAGGCGGCCCACGTGGTGGGGCACGACTGGGGCGCGGCCGTCGCCTGGCGACTCGCCGCGCAGCACCCGGACCGGGTCCGCACGCTGACCGCCGTCTCCGTGCCGCATCCGGCCGCGATGTCGTACGCGTTGGGCAACGACCGTCGGCAGAAGGCGCGCTCGTCGTACATGCTGCTGTTCCGCCAGGCGGGCCTGGCCGAGAAGGTGCTGCTGGCCCTCGACGCGGCCGTCCTGCGCCGGATGCTCTCACCGGTGGGCGACGCCGGGCGGGTGGCCCGGTACGCCGAGCCGCTGCGCGAGCCGGGCGCGCTGACCGGCGCGCTGAACTGGTACCGGGCCATGTCCCGGGCCGACCTGGCGCAGACCGGACCGGTCGCGGTGCCGACCACCTTCGTCTGGAGCGACAAGGACGTCGCGATCGGCCGGACCGCCGCCGAGGCCTGCGCCGGCCACGTGACCGGGCCGTACCGGTTCGTCGTGCTCCCCGGCGTCACCCACTGGATCCCCGACGAGGCGCCGGCCCCGCTGGCCGAGGCGATCCTGGCCCGAGTACGCGGCCTGGCCTGAGCCCCCTGGCGGGCCGACCCGGCGAACGACGAGCAGGACGAGGAACGGACGGAGGAACGCATGACGGTGAGCGCCGAGGCATACCTGACGGTGGTGACCGAGACGATCGGTCGGGTGGCGGCGAGCCAGCGGGAGGCGGTGGGCCGGGCGGCCGACCTGATCGCCGAGGCGCTGCGCGCCGACGGGGTGGTGCACGCCTTCGGCACCGGCCACTCCGAGGCGCTGGCGATGGAGATCGCCGGCCGGGCCGGTGGGCTGGTGCCGACCAACCGGATCGCGCTGCGTGACCTCGTGCTGGTCGGCGGTGAGCCGGCGAGCATCCTCGGGCCGCACCTGGAGCGCGATCCCGCCGTGGCGCACCGGCTCTACGAGCTGGCCCCAGTCCGTCCGTCGGACATCTTCGTGCTCGCCTCCAACTCCGGCGTCAACGGCGCGATGGTGGAGTTCGCCTCCCTGGTCGTCGAGCGCGGGCACCGGCTGGTGGCGATCACCTCGGCGGAGCACTCCGGACGGATGGCCTCGCGCCACCCGTCCGGCCGCAAGCTCGCCGACTTCGCCGACGTGGTGCTCGACAACGGCGCCCCGTACGGTGACGCCACCCTGCCGCTGCCGGACGGCGGCGCGGTGGGCGCGGTCTCCTCGATCACGGCGGCGCTGCTGGCCCAGCAGATCGTGGCCGAGACGGTGGCCCGGCTGATCGCGGCGGGGGAGCGGCCCCCGGTCTACCTGTCGGCCAACATCACCGGCGGTGACGAGCACAACGCCGCGCTGGAGGCCCGGTACGCCGGCCGCATCCGCAGGGGATCATGAACTGGTTTCGCGCGCCTCCGGTTCGGGCATTGGCGTTGCTGCCGGCGGGGTGAGCCCCGTCGGCAGTACCGTCTCTTCCGGAGGTAGCGCGTGTCGAAGGAATCCGAGAAGCAGCGCTGGCAGCGCAACTTCGCCGATCTGCTCCAGGAGCTGCGGGTCGCGCAGACCGGGGTGCAGATCCTTTTCGCGTTCCTGCTCACCCTGCCCTTCAGCAACGGCTTCACCCGGACCAGCGGTTTCCAGAAGGACGTCTACATCATCGCGCTGCTGTCGGCGGCCGCCGCGACCGCGCTGATCATCTCGCCGGTCGCCTTCCACCGTGCGCTGTTCCGCCAGGGCCGCAAGCCGGAGCTGGTGCGCTTCGCGCACCGGATGGCCAGCGCCGGCCTCGCCTTCATGCTGATCTCGATGGTCAGCGCGGTGCTGCTGATTACCGACTTCGTCCTCAGCCGGCCGATCGCGTTCCTGCTCAGCGCGCTCACCGCGCTGTGGTTCCTGACCTTCTGGATGATCCTGCCGTTCGCCCGGCGCAACTGGGGCGAGGACGACGTCGACGACGATGACGAGCCGCAGATGGTGACCGGCGGCTAACCCCTGCGCGCCGGTCACCGGCCGGAAAATCGGACGTGCACGCAACGCTACCCCTGGGTAACACCCGGGGGTAGCGTTGCTCGTGTCGAGCACGTTGACGCATCCGGACCGAGGTTCGAGGGGGCAGCCGTGACCACGACGCACAACAGCCGACCCGCCGGGGACGGCGCCGGACCACTGCCGGCCGAGGCGGGCCAGGTCTCCGAGAAGGAGGCCCGACAGGTCGCCGAGGCGGCCCGGGAGACCGCCTGGGACCGGCCCAGCTTCGGCAAGGAACTCTTCCTCGGCCGGTTCCGGCTCGACCTGATCCACCCCTGGCCCCGCTCCGACCCGGAGGACGACGCGCGCGCCGAGCGCTTCCTCGGTGAGCTCGGGGCGTACCTGCGGTCCGAGGTGGACGGGGCCGCCATCGAGCGCGACGCGTCCATCCCGGACGAGGTCTTCCAGGGGCTCGCCCGCCTCGGCGCGTTCGGCATGAAGATCGACCGGAAGTACGGCGGCCTCGGGCTGAGCAACCTGCACTACTGCCGGGCGTTGATGCTGGCCGGCTCGGTCAGCCCGGCGATCGGCGCGCTGCTCTCCGCCCACCAGTCGATCGGCGTGCCGCAGCCGCTGAAGATGTTCGGCACCGACGAGCAGAAGCAGCGCTTCCTGCCCCGGCTCGCCGCCGGCGAGGTCTCCGCGTTCCTGCTCACCGAGCCGGACGTCGGCTCCGACCCGGCCCGGCTGGGCACCACCGCCGAGCCGACCGCGGACGGGACGGGCTACCGGCTCAACGGGGTGAAGCTCTGGGCCACCAACGGCACGGTGGCCACCCTGCTGGTGGTGATGGCGCGGGTGCCGGCCGGCGAGGGGCGACGCGGCGGCATCACCGCGTTCGTGGTCGACGGCGACAGCGAGGGCATCACCGTCGAGCGGCGCAACGCCTTCCTCGGCCTGCGCGGCCTGGAGAACAGCGTCACCCGCTTCCACGACGTCTTCGTGCCCCGGGAGAACGTCATCGGCGGCGAGGGCAAGGGGTTGAAGATCGCCCTGACCACGCTGAACACCGGCCGGCTGTCGCTGCCGGCGATGTGCGTCGGCGCGGGCAAGTGGTCGCTGAACGTGGCCCGGGAGTGGGCCGCCGGCCGGGTGCAGTGGGGCCGGGCGGTCGGCGAGCACGAGGCGGTCGCCCAGAAGCTCTCCTTCATCGCCGCCACCACGTACGGCATGGAGACGATGCTCGACCTCTGCTGCCTGCTCGCCGACGACGACCGCAACGACATCCGGATCGAGGCGGCCCTGGTCAAGCTCTACGCCAGCGAGATGGCCTGGAAGATCGCCGACGAGCTGATCCAGATCCGGGGCGGGCGCGGGTACGAGACGGCCGACTCGCTGGCCGCCCGGGGCGAACGCCCGGCCGCGGTCGAGCAGTTGCTGCGGGACCTGCGGATCAACCGGATCTTCGAGGGCTCCACCGAGATCATGCACCTGCTCATCGCCCGGGAGGCGGTCGACGCGCACCTTTCGGTGGCCGGCGACATCATCGATCCGGACGCCGGCCTCGGGCGCAAGGCGAAGGCGGGAGCGCGGGCCGGGGCCTTCTACGCCCGGTGGTTGCCCACCCTGGCCGTGGGCAAGGGGCAGACCCCGAACGCGTACGGCGAGTTCGGCCCGCTCGCCGGCCACCTGCGGCAGGTGGAGCGGTACTCCCGCAAGCTGGCCCGCTCGACGTTCTACGCGATGTCCCGCTGGCAGGGGAAGATGGAACGCAAGCAGGCGTTCCTCGGCCGGGTGGTGGACATCGGCGCGGAGCTGTTCGCGATGTCCGCGGTCTGCGTGCGGGCGTACGCGGAGCGGGACAACCGCCCGGAGAACGTCGAGCTGGCGGACCTGTTCTGCCGGCAGGCGCGGGTCCGGGTGGAGCAGCTGTTCACCGCGCTGTGGGAGAACACCGACTCCGTCGACGTGGCGGCGGCGAAGCGGATCCTCGCCGGCCGGTACGCCGCCCTGGAGGAGGGGGTACTCACCCCGCCGGCGGACGCCCCCTGGGTGGCGCACTGGTCACCCGGCCCGTCGACCACGCCGGACGTCCGCCGCCGCATCCCCCGGCAGGGCGGCTGAGCAGGGGCTGGGCCGTCGCTCCCGTCAGCGGGCGACGGCCCAGGCCAGCACGGCCGCGAGGATCAGCCCGTTGAGCAGAGCGAGCACCAGGTACGCCTGCGGCGGGATCTTGCGACCCTTCCGGACGAAGCTCACCAGGACGGCGGCGTACCCGAGCAGCAGCACGGCGACGACGATCAGGAAGTACAGCACCGCCACACCCTAGCGGCCGCTGCGCAGGCCGAGTCGGCGCAGCTCCAGCGCGGCGAGCGCGTCGACGGTGGCGTCGTCGCCCCGCCGCCACGCCTCGGCCACGTCCGGATCGATCTTCGTCAGCTTGCGCAGCGGCTGCCCGGCGAGCGCCCGCAGCGCCAGCAGGTCCCGTCCGGCCGGGGCGTCGGCGAGCGCTTTCGCCGAGGCGGCCCGGCGCATCCAGCGCAGCCGCAGCGGCAGCCAGCCGAAGAGCACCAGACCGAGCGGGAAGATCAGCACGGCGATGGCGAGCGCCAGGGCGAGCTGGCCGACCAGCTCCTGCTGGTCCCGGCCGGCGTCGGCGACCGCGCGGGCCGCCTCGGCCGCGCGCTCGAACGGCGCGGTCAGCTCGTCGCCGACCAGCGGCACCCGGCCGACCTTGCCGCCGGCGTCGGCCAGGTTGTCGGCGAGGCCACCGCCGGCCCCCTCCAGCTTCCGCCCGGGTACGGCGAGCTTCTGCACCAGGTCGTACACCCACTGGGCGAAGCGGATCGCCGCGTACACCCAGACGACGACGAGCAGGTCGGTGAGGAGCTGACGGAGGGCGACGGGGAAGCGATCTGCGTAGATCTTCACGCCGGACAGCGTGCCACGGCGCCGCGCGACGGGCACCCCCTGAAACACCGGCGTCAGCCGGCGCACCCCGGGCAGGTGCCGAAGATCTCCAGGGTGTGGCTGACGTCGGCGTACCCGTGCTGGGCGGCGACCCGCTCGGCCCAGCTCTCCACCGCCGGCCCGGCCACCTCGACGGTGCGGCCGCAGGCCCGGCAGACCAGGTGGTGGTGGTGCCCCTCGCTGCACCGGCGGTAGAGGTGCTCCCCGCCGGGCGGGCGCATCACGTCGATCTCACCGGCGTCGGCGAGGCCCTGCAGGGTGCGGTAGACGGTGGTCAGCCCGACCCGTTCGCCCCGGTCGCGGAGCATCGCGTGCAGGTCCTGCGCGCTGTGGAAGCCCTCCACCTCGGCGAGCAGGGCACTCACCGCCGTGCGCTGCCGCGTGTTGCGTAGCGTCCCCTCGCTCATGCCGCCGCCCTGCGGTCGGCAACCTCATGAGGCTCGGCCGCGCTGTGCCCGATGATTCGCTCGCTGCCCTCGCTCATGATCCCTCCCCGGCGTGGCTCACCGCGTCCGCCACGATGTGCGCGACGTGCTCGTCGACCAGGGTGTACGCGATCTCGCGGCCGCGCCGCGAGCCGCGGACCACCCCCGCGCCGCGCAGCACCCGCAGGTGCTGGGAGACCAGGGGCTGCGGGGCGCCGAGCTTCTCGACCAGCTCGTGCACACACCGCTCACCCTGCGCCAGCTCGCTCACGATCGCCAGCCGGATCGGGGCGGAGAGGGCACGGAGCAGGTCCCCCGCGCCCTCGTAGGCCTCGTAGCCGTTCGTGCTGGTCACCCTGCAACGGTAACCAACACCACCGACAGGTGCCGGGGCAGCGTCACCGCAGCACGACCTCGTGCGGTTCGGGCGCCGGCGTACCGGCCGGGGTGGCCCGCCGGCGCAGCCGCCGCCAGCCGGCGGCGGCGAGCGCGACCACCAGGAACGAGGCGATCGCCAGCAGCACCACCGACGCCCCCGGGGCGGTGTCGGCGGTGGCCGCCACCCAGACCCCGGAGCCGGCCGCGAAGAGGCCGAGCGCCATGGCCGCCGTCATGGTGCTGCGGAAACCCCGGGTGACCTGCTGCGCGGTGGCCACCGGCACCACCATCAGGGCACTGATCAGCAGCACCCCGACCGCCCGCATGGCGATGGTGACGGTGACCGCGGTGGCCACGGCGAGCAGCAGGTTCAGGGTCCGGACGGGCAGCCCGGAGACCCGGGCGTACTCCTCGTCGTGGCAGACCGCGAAGAGCGCCGGGCGCAGCGCCAGCATGGTGACGCCGACGGCCACGCCGAGCACCGCGATGGTGATGAGGTCCTGCGGCGAGATGGTGGTCAGCGAGCCGAAGAGGTACGCGTTGAGGTTGGCGCTGGTGGCGTCGGAGAGCCCGACGAGCATCACCCCGCCGGCGATGCCGCCGTAGAAGAGCAGCGCCAGCGCCAGGTCGCCGGAGGTGCGCCCGCGGGCCCGGACCAGCTCGATGGTGATCGCGCCGAGGGTCGCCACGATCACCGCCACCAGCACGGGGGAGCGGTTGAGCAGCAGCCCGGCGCCGACCCCGGTCAGCGCCACGTGGCCGATGCCGTCGCCGATCAGGGTCAGCCGCCGCTGCACCAGGTAGATGCCGAGCGCCGGGGCGGCCAGGCCGATGATCAGGGCGCCGATCAGCGCGCGCTGCATGTACGGGTACTGGAAGAGTTCCATGGTCAGCTGCTCCAGAGCCCGGCGGGCTCGTCGGGACCGTGCGGGTGCACGTGGTCGTGGTCGGGCTCCGCGTGGTGGCCGGCGGGCTCGGGCACCGGGCCGTCGTGGCAGATCCCACCCTCGTGCACGACCACCGCCCGGCTGATCAGCGGGCGCAGCGGCCCCAGCTCGTGGGCGACGAGCAGCACGGTGCCGCCGTCGGCGACGAAGTCGCGCAGCGCGGTGGCGAACGCCTCCTGGCTGGCCGCGTCGACCCCGGCGGTCGGCTCGTCGAGCACCAGCAGCTCCGGCCGGCCGGCGAGGGCCCGGGCGATCAGGGTGCGCTGCTGCTGGCCGCCGGAGAGGGTGGCGACCGGGTCGGCGGTCCGGTCGGCGAGCCCGACCGCGCGCAGCGCCGCCTCGACCGCCTCCCGGTCGGCGCGCCCCGGCGGGCGGAGCACGCCCCGGCGGGCCAGCCGGCCGGAGGCGACCACCTCACCGACCGTGGCCGGTACGCCGCCGCCGGCCCCGAGCCGCTGCGGGACGTACCCGATGCGCCGCCACTGCCGGAACCGGCGCAGCGGGGTGCCGAACAGTTCGACGGCGCCGGCGGTCAGGGGGACCAGTCCGAGCGCGGCGCGGATCAGGGTGGACTTGCCGGAGCCGTTGGCGCCCAGGACGGCGACCACCTCGCCGGCGGTGACGGTGAGCGAGACGTCCCGCAGCACGGGCCGGCCGTCGTAGCCGACCACCCCGTGCGTGACGCTGATGACAGGTGCGGTCACGAGCAGCTCAACGCCGTCCGCAGGGTCTGCAGGTTGGTACGCATCACCGAAAGGTAGTCCCCGCCGGAGTCGCTCGACAGCCCTTCGATCGGGTCCAGCACCGCGGTCTTCGCGCCGACCTCCGCGGCGATGGTCTCGGCGACCTTCGGGCTGACCAGGGTCTCGAAGAAGATCGTGGTGGCCCGGTGCTCGCGGGCCTCGGCGGCGACCTCGGCCAGGCGCTGCGGGGAGGGCTCGGTGTCGGGGGTGAGGCCGGTGATGCCGACCTGCTCCAGCCGGTAGCGCTCGGCGAGGTAGCCGAAGGCGGTGTGGCTCACCACGATCTCCCGCCGCTGGCAGGTCTTCAGCCCGGCGGTGAACTCGGCGTCGAGGGCCGCCAGCTCGCCGCGGAGCGCCCCGGCCCGGGCGGTGTAGTCGGCGGCCCGGTCCGGGTCGGCCCGGCCGAGCCGCTGGGCGAGCTGGTCGCCGACGGCGGCCAGCCGGGTCGGGTCGAGCCAGAGGTGGGGGTCCAGCGCGCCGGTCTTCTCCTCGGCGTGACCGGCCTCACCCTCGTGCTCGTGGCCGCCGGCCGCGGCGGTCAGCAGCGGCTGCACGGTCGTCACGTCGAAGGCGCGGTCGGCGGCGTTCTGGTCCACCGCCTCGTCCACGTTCGGCTGGAAGCCCTTGAGGTAGACGATCAGCTCCGCCTCGTTGATCTGCCCGACCTGGCGCGGGTTGAGCTCCAGGTCGTGCGGCTCGGCGCCCGGCTTGGCCAGGTTGGCGACCGTGACCGCGTCGCCGCCGATCCGCTCGGCGAGGAACTGCAACGGGTAGAAGGCGGCCACCACGTCGACCCGCTGCGGGTCGGCGCCCGCCCCGCCGGGCGAGCAGGCGGCGGCGCCGCCGAGAGCGAGCAGGGCGGTGACGGCGGCCAGGGCGCGCGGAGCGGAGCGGATGTTCATGTCATGAACTGTCCGTGACAACGGAAATGATTGTCAAAAACGCATGAGTGCATGTCAGAGCAGCTTGCCCAGCGCGACCGCGACCAGCAGGGTCAGCATCACCAGCCGGATCATCCGGGTCTGCGGCGCCTGCACCGGCCAGGTGGTCGCCAGCAGCCAGGTCAGCCCCGCGGCGAGGGCGAGCAGCAGCACCCCGCCCACCGGCCCGGGCGCGAAGAGCGCCACCAGCACCACCACCAGCGTGGCGAGGAACACCGACGTCGGGTTGGCCCGGGCCAGCCGGACCAGCAGGGGGCTCTGCGTACGCTGCATCCCACAGACTCTACGAGGAGGACGCCGGTGCTGGTGACCAACCGGTTCGTGGTCGAGGTCGAAGTCGCCGACGACTTCGTCGCCCGGGCGCACGCCGCCCTCGCCGCGCTCGCCGCCCGCCCCGGCTACCTGCGCGGCGAACTGCTGCGCGCCCTCGACGACCCGGCCCACTGGTGCCTGGCCACCGAGTGGGAGTCGGTCGGGGCGTACCGGCGGGCGCTGGGCGGGTTCGACGTCAAGATCGCCGCAGTGCCGCTGCTGGCCGAGTCGCTCGACGAGCCGTCCGCGTACGAGACGCTGGCCAGCGCCGCCCCCGACGGCGAGGTGGTGGTGGCCACCAGTGATCGGGCCGCGAGCCCGCACCGCTGAGGCGGCGGGCACTACCCTGCACTCATGACCGCACCCGGCCCGGCAGCCCCACCGCCGTACCCCGCGACGCCCGGCGGGGACGGCAACCCGCCGGCCGACCCGGGGGTGCCCGCCCCGCCGCCCGGCCCGGGAGTGGCCCCGCCGTTCGCGGCGCCGCCCACCGAGGGCGGCCGCAAGCGGCTCTGGCTGGGCCTCGGCGTCGGAGCGCTCGCCGTGCTGATCTGCTGCGGCGGGGGCGGGGCGGCCCTGGTCGGGCTGACCGTCAGCAACGTCCAGGCGATCGAGGAGCAGGGGCACGCGGTCACCGACGCCTACTACCAGGCCCTGGTGCGCAAGGAGTACGGCGCGGCGTACGACAAGCTCTGCGACGACGCGCAGCAACGCGAGTCCCGGGCGGAGTTCGCCGAGCGGGTCGCCGACGAGCCGGCGGTCGCCACCTACCGGGTGGGTGACGTCGACCCCAACGCGCTGACCGTGCCGGTGGACGTCACCTTCACCGGCGGCTTCCAGGACACCCAGCAGGTGACCCTCGCGCCGGACCAGCAGACCGGTGGCATGGAGGTCTGCGGGGTCAACTGACCCGTCCGGAGTATTCTGCTGGGCTCGGGACGCCGCTGGTCGTACCGTTGTCCCGAACTGTTCGTTCCGTCCACATCACGTCCCCGCCGACCGCCAGCCGGCGTAGGAGGAAACATGCCAGCCGACCGTATCGACGCCGTCGTCAGCCTCGCCAAGCGTCGAGGCTTCGTCTTCCCCTCCAGCGAGATCTACGGGGGCACCCGGTCGGCGTGGGACTACGGTCCGCTCGGCGTGGAGCTCAAGGAGAACGTCCGCCGGCAGTGGTGGAAGACCATGGTCCAGCAGCGTGACGACGTCGTCGGCCTGGACTCCGCGGTCATCCTGGCCCGCAAGGTGTGGGAGGCCTCCGGCCACATCGCCGAGTTCGTCGACCCGCTCACCGAGTGCCAGTCCTGCCACAAGCGGTTCCGCGCCGACCACCTCGAAGAGGCGTACGCCGAGAAGCACGGCAAGCCGCTGACCTCGCTGTCCGAGCTGAACTGCCCGAACTGCGGCAACAAGGGCACCTTCACCGAGCCGAAGATGTTCAACGGCCTGATGAAGACCTACCTCGGCCCGGTGGAGAGCGACGAGGGCCTGCACTACCTGCGCCCGGAGACCGCCCAGGGCATCTTCGTCAACTACAAGAACGTGGAGACGGTCGCCCGCAAGAAGCCGCCGTTCGGCATCGCGCAGACCGGCAAGTCGTTCCGCAACGAGATCACCCCGGGCAACTTCATCTTCCGCACCCGCGAGTTCGAGCAGATGGAGATGGAGTTCTTCGTCGAGCCGGGCTCCGACGAGCAGTGGCACGAGTACTGGCTCCAGGAGCGCTGGAACTGGTACCTCGACCTGGGCCTGTCGGCGGACAACCTGCGCCTGTACGAGCACCCCAAGGAGAAGCTCTCCCACTACTCGAAGCGCACCGTCGACATCGAGTACCGGTTCCAGTTCGGCGGCTCCGAGTTCGCCGAGCTGGAGGGCATCGCCAACCGGACCGACTTCGACCTCTCCACGCACAGCAAGCACTCCGGCGTCGACCTCTCCTACTTCGACCAGACCAAGGGCGAGCGCTGGATGCCGTACGTCATCGAGCCGGCCGCCGGCCTCACCCGCGCGGTGCTGGCGTTCCTGCTCGAGGCGTACGACGAGGACGAGGCGCCGAACACCAAGGGCGGCGTGGACAAGCGCACCGTGATGCGCTTCGACCCGCGGCTGGCGCCGGTCAAGGTGGCGGTGCTGCCGCTGTCCCGCAACGAGGCGCTCTCGCCGAAGGCGAAGGGCCTCGCCGCGCAGCTGCGCAAGCGCTGGGTGGTCGAGTTCGACGACTCGCAGGCGATCGGCCGCCGCTACCGCCGCCAGGACGAGATCGGCACCCCGTTCTGCGTGACCGTCGACTTCGACACCCTCGACGACGACGCGGTGACCGTGCGGAACCGGGACACCATGGCCCAGGAACGGGTCGCCCTGGACCAGGTCGAGCGCTACCTGATCGAGCGCCTGCCCGGCTGCTGAACCGGCACCCGACGGCCCCGTCCCCACCCAGGGGGCGGGGCCGTCGGCGTCGGTGGCCCAACGGCCGGCGGTTGCGCCCGCCCGGTGGTTGAGCCGGGCATGATCTCGTGCGAGCATTCCCGGCGTTGAATCTCATCACGGGGGTGTGTGCATGACGCGCGCGTCGCAACAGGACAACGACCACGACCCGAAGCGGCGCCGCCTGCTGCGCCGCGCCGCCACGGTCGCCGCCACCACGGCCGGCGCCGGTGTCGCCGCCGCGGTCGGCATGCCCAGTGCGGCCCAGGCGGCCCCGGGCGACAACCTGATCATGGGTACGACGAACGACGCCGGCCCGGCGACCACGACGCTGACGTCGTCCGTCGGCTCGGCGCTCAGCGCGCAGGCGGGCGGTGGCGTGCCGCTGCGGCTGGTGCCGAGCTCGGGTCTCTACCCGAACGTGCTCGACTCCGAGGCCGGCACCCTGGCGGTCGACGACCAGGGCGACCTCTTCATCCGGGCGGGCACCGACGCCAACCCCACCAACGGCTGGGCGTGGACCAGTGAGTGGGCCACCACCTCGGTCGCCGTGCCGCCGACCCGGATCCTCGACACCCGTGACGCCAACCTGCGGCGCAACATCGTCTCCGGCTCGCTGGACTCGCTCGGTCGGCTTCAGCCCGGCGTGCCGATCGTGCTCGCCCTCGACTCGTACGTCCGCGACGGCTACGCCATCAAGGGCAACGTCACGGTCGTCGGGATGACCGGCGCCGGTGTGCTCACCGTCTGGGGCAGCGGCACCAAGCCCACCGCGTCCACGGTCAACTGGGCGGCCGCCGGCACGATCCTGTCCAACTTCCTCTTCACCGAGCTGGGCGCGGTCGAGGCGTACCGCAGCGTGCTGACCCTCCAGGCCACCTCGTCGCCGACCCACGCGATCGTCGACATGACCAGCCTGCTGGTCGGCCACCCGAGCCAGGTGCTGCTCGGCGGTGGGGCGTAGGTGGCCCGGCCGTTCCCGGCCCGCCTCGACAGCCGTCCGTCGCAGACCGTCAACCCATCCAACGGGGGAATGAGATGACTTCGTCCGAACCCGACCGCTCCGCCTCGCGGCGTACCCTGCTGCGGCGGGCCGCCGTGACCGGCGGCGCGGCGGTCGCCGCCACCGCCGCCACCGCGGCGAACGCCACCCCGGCGGCCGCCGCCAACGGTGCTCCGCTCGCCATCGGGCTGCCGAACCAGGCATCCGCCGAGACGCTGCTCTACAGCAGCGCCCCGGGTGCGACGCTGGTGCTGCAGAACGACACCGGCGCGTCACTGCACCTCAAGCGGCAGGAGGTCACCAACCCGACGTGGGGCGACATCTATCCCACCACGGCGGGACTGGCGCACGTCACCACGACGTCCACCGGCGCGCCGGTGCGCAACGAGGTCCTCACCACGGCGAACGCCACCATGCTGGTGCCGATCCCGCCGACCCGGGTGCTGGACACCCGGTCCGCCGCCGGCCGGGCCCGGCTGCTGGAGGGCGCCAACCAGATCGACTCGCAGGGCCGCGCGGTCGCCGGGGCCTGGCTGCTGGTCCACCTCGACGGCATCGTCGACTACGGCGACGGCCTGATCGGCAACGTCACCGTGGCCAAGACCGAGAAGGGTGGCTTCGCCACCGTCTACGGCCGGGGCGCCGCCCCGGGCGCCTCCACCATCAACTGGTGGGGTGCCGGCCAACTGCTCTCCAACGGCGTGATCACCCAGCTCGGCGCCTGGTCGACCGCCAACGGCGACTACTACCCGGACACCGTGGCGATCTGGGTGCAGAAGAGCGCCAGCGCGATCATCCTCGACGTGACCGGTCTGCTGGTGTTCCACCCGGAGTCGGCCGTCATCAACAACCCGAAGGGCCTGACGGCCGGCTCGGGGACCAGCGGCGTGCGCGCCGACGTGATCAAGGCCAACGCGGAGCGCGGCGACCGGGAGGTGCGGTCCGGTGCGTGACCACGGAACCGAGGAGACCAGCAGCATGACCGAGGAGACCTCCTCGCCCACCCGCCGTCGGGTCATCAAGGCCGGCGTCGCCGTGGGCACCGGTGTCGGGGCGGCTGCGGTCGTCGGCTCCCCGGCCAGCGCCGACGCCGGTGCCCCGGTGATCCTCGGCCAGCTCAACACCGCTGGCGGCGCGGAGACCGTCCTGATCGGCGGGTCCGCGAGCGGTCCGACTCTCTCCCTCCGGGGCGCTCCGGGGCAGGCGCCGCTCTGGCTGACCTCGGAGACCGACGAGAATCTGCCCCCGGAGATCGCCACCGGTTCGTTGGCCGTGACGAGCCGGGACGACCTGATCATCGGCGGCAAGGGTGGCGCGAAGGCGTACGTCAACACCTCGCGGTGGGCGAACCGGACGATGGCCGTCCCGCCGCAGCGGATCCTGGACACCCGCGCGATCTCCACCTACAGCGCGAACATCCTGGCCGGAAGCACCGGCGTGACCTCCGGCAAGCTCAACGCCGGCAAGATCATCCACCTGACCGTCAAGAACGTGCCGCCGGCGCTGGCCGAGCGGGCCACTGCGGCGTACGTCAACATCACGGTCGCCGGCACGGTCTCCGCCGGGGTGCTGACGGCGTTCAGCTCCTCGATCGCCAAGCCGCAGACCTCGTCGCTGAACTGGTGGGGGCCGAACCAGATCCTCTCCAACCTGGTCGAGGTGCAGCTCGGGTCCTACAACGGCAACCAGCTCGCGTTCGCCGTCCACGTCAGCAGCGCGACGTCGGTGATCGTGGACGTCTCGGGCCTGATCCTGTCCAGCCCCGGCACGTACTGACCCGTACGCCGGTCGCCGTCGCGGTGCGAGTTCGCTCACCATCACGGCGGCGACCGGCCACCGGAGGCCGGGCCACCGCGCCGGGCATGGGATTCTTGGGTACGTGACCAGTCCCGCTACCTCCGTCGCGCTCCGCCCGCTCACCCTCGGGCGGTACCAGGTGTGGCCGCCGGTGGTGCTCGCCCCGATGGCCGGCATCACCAATGTCGGCTTCCGGCAGCTCTGCCGGGAGCAGGGCGGCGGCATCTACGTCTGCGAGATGATCACCACCGTCGCGCTGGTCGAGCGGAACCCGAAGACGCTGCGCATGATCGCCTTCGGCGCGGACGAGCAGCCGCGCAGCCTCCAGCTCTACGGCACCGACCCGGAGACCACCGCCGCGGCGGTGCGGATCGTGGTCGAGAAGAACCTCGCCGACCACATCGACCTCAACTTCGGCTGCCCCGTACCCAAGGTGACCCGCAGGGGCGGGGGTGCCGCGCTGCCGTGGCGGCGGCGGCTCTTCGCCCGGCTGGTGAAGGCCGCGGTGGACGCCGCCGCACCCGCCGGGGTGCCGGTCACCGTGAAGATGCGCAAGGGCATCGACGACGACCACCTGACGTACGTGGAGGCCGGCCTGGCCGCGCAGGACGCGGGGGTGGCGGCGGTGGCCCTGCACGGGCGTACGGCCGCGCAGCGCTACTCGGGCACCGCCGACTGGGACGCGATCGCCACCCTGAAGCAGGCCCTCGACGTGCCGGTGCTCGGCAACGGCGACATCTGGGAGGCCGACGACGCGCTGCGGATGGTGGCGCACACCGGCGTGGACGGGGTGGTGATCGGCCGGGGCTGCCTGGGCCGGCCCTGGCTCTTCGCCGACCTGGAGGCCGCCTTCGACGGCCGCCCCGAGCGGCGGCTGCCCACCCTCGGCGAGGTCGCGCAGACCATGCGCCGGCACGCCGAGCTGCTGGTGGACCAGTTCACCGCCGGTTCGCGCACCCCGGCGCGGGGCGAGCGGGACGGCTGCACCGACTTCCGCAAGCACGTCGCCTGGTACCTCAAGGGCTTCCCGGTCGGCAGCGAGCTGCGCCGCGACCTGGCGATGATCGAGAGCCTGGCGCAGCTCGACGACCTGCTCGGCAAGCTGGACCCGACCGAGCCGTTCCCAGTGGCCACGCTCGGGCAGCCCCGGGGCCGGACGAACTCCCCGGGCAAGGTCTTCCTGCCCGACGGCTGGCTGGCGAGCCGGGACGACGACACCGTGCCCGAGGGCGCCGAGCTGGCCGACTCCGGCGGCTGACCGCCGCCGGTCCGCCGAGCGCCCGGACGCGCACACGGAGAAGGGCCGGCCCCCGGGTGGGGGCCGGCCCTTCTCGTCGGACGGATCAGGCGACGGCGGCGTAGCCGCGGGTGGCGATCCAGTCGGCCAGGTTGTCCACGGTCATCCGGTAGGACGCCTGGGCGGCGTCGGCCGAGTCGGCGATCGTGACGACGTTCCCGCCCTCGCGGTAGCCGATGACGCTGATGTAGTGCCCGCCCTCGAAGGAGTGGGTGAGCCCGTCGGTGTCGGTGCCGGTGCCGGCGACGTTGGCGACCACGGCCCGGCCGTCGTCGATGGTGCGGACGATGTCGGCGCGCAGCTTGTCGGTCTGGTCGCGGTCGGCCCGGCTCTCGCGGATCTCGACGCTGCGGTAGACCTTCTTGCCGGTCTCCCTGTTCAGCACCGGGGTGATGTCGTGGATCGAGTCGGTGCCCGCCTCGGTGGTGCCCATCTCCCTGGCCATGGCGTGCACGTCGACCTCCTTGCCCTGAACCGACAGGGCGTTGCGGGTGGCCGCGGGACCGCAGTAGTAGAAGTTCGGCTGGGCCGCGTAGCGCATGTTCAGCTCGCGCTCGCCGTGCGACGTGCGGTCGTTCTTCGCCGCCGTGGTGGCCTTGCCGCTGGTGGCCGATCCGGTGCCGGCGGTGGTGAGCGAGCCGGCGACGGCGACGGCGCCGGTGCAGGCGAGGCCGGCAGCGGTCAGGACGGTCTTGCGGATCAGATCGGTACGCATGATCGTTGCTGCCTCTCTGTACGGGGGTGCGCGGCGCAGCGCGACAGGGGCGCGGTGCCGCGGGGAAAAGTCAGCAGGGATCGACCCGGCGATCGGCGGGACCTGCTCGGGTGTCCGGGGGACGCAACCGGACCGCGCTGCCGCGCATTCCATCGGGCCGGTCCCGGGACCCGTCCGGCGGGGGAGCGCCGGAGGCACGCCAGGTACAACGACCCCGCGCCCACCGGCCATTCCGCCACCGTGACCGCCCCGCCCTCCCGACACCGCAGGTCAGACGGCATCTCCCAGGCCCATACCGCCCACCGACCCCGAACCCGGCGGCCCGGCCCCCTCCGCCTCGGTGATCAAGAGGTTTGCGTCGGGGACACGCCGTCGCACGGACGCAAACTTCTTGATCACCGGGCGAGGCGGGCCTGGTTGAAGGCTGCTGCGCGGCGGGCCCGATTGAAGGCCGATCACCTGGGCGCGGCGGGCCTGGTTGAAGGCCGGTCACCTGGGCGAGGCGGGCCTGGTTCAAAGCCGAACCACCCGGGCGAGGGGCCTTTGTTGAAGGCCGATTCACCGGACGAGGCGGGCCTGGTGGGGGCTGATCGCGGAGATCTTGGACAGTTGCCGTTCGAGCGGAACGGTAAGTGTCCAAGATCCGCAGGGGATCTGGTGCCACGAGGGCGATTCGTCCGGGATGCGGGGATTGTGCAGCGGGCCAGCTATCGCCCGACCCGCTGCCACCTCCAGGCGGTGCGCCTGGAGGTGGCGTCGCCGGCAGGTCCGGGTCGGTGTCCGCCGGCGATAACGCCAGATCCGGGTGTGGCGGGCGGGTCAGGCCGTGGGGGTCGGGGTGGGTGAGGTGGGGCTGGCGGTGGTCGGGATGTCGGCCCCGTCCCGTTCGGTCGGCCAGGGAATCTCCGGGGCGCGGTGGAAGGTGATGCCGGCGGTGGCCCAGCGCGGGCCGTGGCCGGCGAGGCGCTCCCGGAACCCGGCCCAGTCGTGCGTGGTCCGGGGTGACCAGCCCAGCTCGGCGACGGCGGGCAGCCGGGGAAGGAGCATGAACTCGATCTCCGCCAGGGTGGTCACCGACTCGGTCCAGAGCGGCGCCTCGACGCCCAGCACGGCGTCG
The DNA here is from genome assembly GCF_036906795.1 of Micromonospora sp. CPCC 205739. Lineage (NCBI taxonomy): Bacteria > Bacillati > Actinomycetota > Actinomycetes > Micromonosporales > Micromonosporaceae > Micromonospora > Micromonospora sp. CPCC 205739. Next base: position 101,110 of record NZ_JBAKHS010000013.1, read on the forward strand.
GCCGGTACGCCGGCCACGTGGCTGCCCGGGTCCCAGTCGTACGCGCGCCGCACGTCGATCAGTCCGGCCCAGTCGTGTCCGATCGGGGTGTCCGGGGCGTACTTCATGTCCAGGTAGGCGTGGTTGCCGGGGGAGAGGATCAGCCGGGCGCCCCGGCGTACCGCCTCGGCGGTCACCGGGTCCGTGCCGTCGGTGCCCCACCACTGGAGCACCCGCCCGTCGGCGTGCCCGGCGGGGGCGATCTGGTGCCAGCCGACGACCGTCTTGCCGGTGTCGGCGACGATCCGCTGGGCGCGCTCCACGAACCCGGTGTACGCCTCGCCCTTGACCTTGAACGCCTCGTCGCCGCCGATGTGCAGCCACGGGCCGGGTGTGAGGGCGGCCACCTCGCCGAGCACGTCGGCGACGAAGTCGTACGTCCGCTCGCTGGCCGGGTCGACGTAGCTGAAACCGACCTCGGTGCCGGTGTACGGCGGCGGCGCGACCCGGTCCGGCGCCAGCTCCGGGTACGCGGTCAGCGCCGCGTTGGTGTGGCCGGGCAGGTCGATCTCCGGAACCACGGTGACGTGCCGGCGGGCCGCGTACTGGACGATCCGCCGGTAGTCCGCGCCGGTGTAGAAACCGCCCGGGCCGCCGCCCACCTCGATGGCCGCGCCGACGGTGGTCAGCGCGGGCCAGGAGTCGACGGCGATCCGCCAGCCCTGGTCGTCGGTGAGGTGCAGGTGCAGGTGGTTGAGCTTGTACCGGGCCAGGTGGTCGATCACCCGCAGCACGTCGGCGACGCCGAAGAAGTGCCGGGAGACGTCGAGCATCGCGCCCCGGTACGGGAAGCGCGGCCGGTCGACGATCACGCCGCCGGGCACCACCCAGCGCGCCGCCACCGGGGACGGGCTCTCGATCGCCGCCGGCAGCAGCTGCCGCAGCGTCTGCACCCCGTGGAACAGACCGGCGGCCCGATCGGCGCTGATCCGCACCTCGGTGGGGGTGACGGTCAGGCGGTAGCCCTCGTCCCCGAGCGCCTGCGCGCCTGCCGCGTCGTGCGCGGCGTCCCGGGGACGGGGTACGCCGGCGGGCGGCGCCGCGGCGGCCAGGGTGAGCACCAGCGGGCCGTCGGTCGCGGTGGCCTCGGTCACGACCGGCAGTGGGTACCCGGTGGCCGGCCGCAGCAGTTCGGCGAGCTGTTCGGCCACGTCCCGCGCGCCGGGGTCCGCACCGACCCGGACGGTCGCGTCGGCGGGGAGGGTGAAGTCGGCTGCCGGATCCGCCCGGACCTGCTCCGGGGCCGGCACCACGTCGGCCAGCCGGACCGGTGCGGGCGGGGCGAGCAGTTCTGCTCCGGCGGTCAGCTCGGCGGCCCGGGCCAGCTCGGCGGCGGCCGGCCGGTGCGTGGGCAGGCCGTCGTGGCCGAGCGGTTCCCGGCCGGTCGCGGCGCGGGTGGAGTCGCTCTCCGGGTTGGTGGCGGGGGTGGGGGGCACGGCGGCGGCTCCGGGGTGTATTTGCGGCGGATATGGCAAAGGTCAGGTTGAGCAGAACCGGTGCCGTTCAAGAGTAGAGGAGGGGCCGGAATTGCGTGATCGTGCGCGTGGAAGCGTTCCCAGAAACCACCACGAACGCGGATAGTCGTGATAGCTGTGCCTATTGTCACCGAACGGTCCCAGGCCCCCAGATGTTCGCTTAACCTTCGCCCACCGATCGGTGCTGACACCGGGATTACCGGCGGTCCACCCCGGGGTAAGAGGCAACTGAACCTTCGTTAAGTGTCAATTCCGGCGCGCGTGGGAGGCTCTGGTGGCAGCGCAAGAGACCGTCGATCACAAGTACGTCTACGACTTCGCCGAGGGCAACAAGGAGCTCAAGGACCTGCTGGGCGGCAAGGGGGCCAACCTCGCCGAGATGACCAATCTCGGTCTGCCGGTCCCGCCCGGCTTCACCATCACCACCGAGGCGTGCAAGGCGTACCTGGCCACCGGCCGCGAGCCGGACGGGCTGGCCGACCAGATCGAGACCCACCTGGAGTCGCTGGAGCGGGAGATGGGCCGCCGGCTCGGCGACCCGGAGGACCCGCTGCTGGTCTCCGTACGCTCCGGCGCCAAGTTCTCCATGCCCGGCATGATGGAGACCGTCCTCAACGTCGGCCTCAACGACCGCAGCGTCGTCGGACTCTCCGCCCAGGCCGGCGGCAACGACCGGTTCGCCTGGGACTCGTACCGCCGGTTGATCCAGATGTTCGGCAAGACGGTCTGCGAGGTGCCCGGCGAGGAGTTCGAACACGCCCTCGACGAGGTCAAGCGCGCCAAGGGCACCACCAACGACCTGGACCTCGACGCCGACGACCTGCGCGGGCTGGTCGAGGCGTACAAGAGCATCTTCCTCAAGCACACCGGCCGGGACTTCCCACAGGAGCCGCGCGAGCAGCTCGACCTGGCCATCCGCGCGGTCTTCGAGTCGTGGAACGCCGAGCGGGCCGTGCTCTACCGCCGCCAGGAGCGCATCCCGGCCGACCTCGGCACCGCCGTCAACGTGGTCTCCATGGTCTTCGGCAACCTCGGCCCCGACTCCGGCACCGGCGTCGCCTTCACCCGCGACCCGGGCAGCGGCGCGCAGGGCATCTACGGCGACTACCTGGCCAACGCCCAGGGCGAGGACGTCGTCGCCGGCATCCGGAACACCGTGCCGCTGCAGGAGCTGGAGCAGCTCGACAAGAAGTCCTACGACGAGTTGCTCGCGTTCATGGCCCGGCTGGAGGGGCACTACAAGGACCTCTGCGACATCGAGTTCACCATCGAGCGCGGCAAGCTCTGGATGCTCCAGACCCGGGTCGGCAAGCGCACCGCCGCCGCCGCGTTCGTCATCGCCGGGCAGCTCGTCGACGAGGGCCTGATCGACCTGGACGAGGCGCTGCACCGGGTCAACGGCGCGCAGCTGGCGCAGCTGATGTTCCCCCGGTTCCGGCTCGACCACGAGTTCCAGCCGGTGGCCAAGGGCATCGGCGCCTCACCGGGCGCCGCCTCCGGCAAGGTGGTCTTCACCTCCGCCCGCGCGGTCGAGCTGGCCGCCGAGGGGGAGTCGGTGATCCTGGTCCGCCGGGAGACCAACCCCGACGACCTCAACGGCATGATCGCCGCCCAGGGCATCCTCACCTCCCGGGGCGGCAAGACCAGCCACGCCGCCGTGGTGGCCCGGGGGATGGGCAAGACCTGCGTCTCCGGCGCCGACGAGATCGACGTGAACGTGCCGGCCAAGCGCTTCACCGTGGCCGGGCAGACCGTCACCGAGGGCGACGTCGTCTCCATCGACGGCACCACCGGCAAGGTCTACCTCGGCGAGGTGCCGGTCATGCCGTCCGAGGTGGTGCAGTACTTCGAGGGCAGCCTCGAGCCGGAGCACGTCGACAACCCGCTGGTCCGGGCCGTACACCGGATCATGACGCACGCCGACGCCAAGCGGCGGCTGGCGGTCCGAACGAACGCCGACACCGGCGCCGACGCGGCGCGGGCGCGGCGGTTCGGCGCCGAGGGCATCGGCCTGTGCCGCACCGAGCACATGTTCCTCGGCGACCGGCGGGAACTGGTCGAGCGGCTGATCCTGGCCCGCAGCGACGACGAGCGGGAGTCGGCGCTCGCCGCCCTGCTGCCTCTGCAGCGCGACGACTTCAAGGAGATCTTCCGGGAGATGGACGGCCTGCCGGTCACCGTCCGGCTGATCGACCCGCCGCTGCACGAGTTCCTGCCCCCGCTGGAGCAGCTCGCGGTCAACGTCGCCGTCGCCCAGGAGCGCGGCGAGGACGTGGCCAAGGAGGAGGCGCTGCTCGCCGCCGTGCGGCGGATGCACGAGGAGAACCCGATGCTGGGCCTGCGGGGCGTACGCCTCGGCCTGGTGATCCCGGGCCTCTTCGCGATGCAGGTCCGGGCGATCGCGGAGGCCGCCGTCACCGTCACCCGCGCCGGCGCGGTGGCCCGGCCCGAGATCATGGTCCCGCTGGTCGGCGCCGTGCAGGAGCTGGAGACGGTACGCGCCGAGGCCGAGAAGATCATCGCCGAGGTGGTCGGGGACAGCGGCGTCGAGGTGCTGATCGGCACGATGATCGAGGTGCCGCGGGCGGCGCTGACCGCCGGTCAGATCGCCGAGGCGGCGCAGTTCTTCTCCTTCGGCACCAACGACCTGACCCAGATGGCCTGGGGCTTCTCCCGCGACGACGTCGAGGGCGCGTTCTTCTGGCGCTACCTGGAACTGGGCATCTTCGGCATCTCGCCGTTCGAGTCCATCGACCGCGACGGCGTGGGCCGGCTGGTCCGGATCGCCGCGGAGGAGGGGCGGGCCGCCCGGCCGGAGCTGAAGCTCGGCGTCTGCGGCGAGCACGGCGGCGACCCCGACTCGGTGCACTTCTTCCACGAGGTCGGCCTGGACTACGTCTCCTGCTCACCGTTCCGGGTGCCGGTGGCCCGGCTGGAGGCCGGCCGGGCGGCCGTCGAGACCGACGGCTCCGACAGCCGCTGACCGCACCACCGACGGCGGCTCCGGGTAATCCCGGAGCCGCCGTCGTCGTCGGTGGGTGTGCGTGCCCTACCGGGGCGGGCGCCGCCAGGTCGACCCCGGCCGCCGCCGCGCCAGCGCCGGCAGCGGGGTACGCGCGGCGAGCGCGCCGTGCACCGCCGGCACGGGCGTCGCGCCCACGCCGACCCGCTCCGAGTCGAACGCCGAGCCGGCCCGCTCGGCCACCGCCCGCGCCTCCTCGTGCAGCGCCTCCAGGTCGATGCCCGCCCCGGTGACCAGGGTGAGCAGCGCGTGCCGCCCGGCCGGGTAGGTGACCACGCAGCCGCCGGCGGTACGCACCACGGACTCCCGGAAGCTGCCGCCGCGCACCGTGTGGGCGACCTGGTGCCCGACCCCGAAGCTCACCGCGGCGAGGGCGGCCAGGTGGGTGGCGTCCGTGGTCGGCAGGTCGCTGGAGATGAGCATTCCGTCCCGCCCGGCCAGCACCGTCCCGGTGACCTCCGGGCGGCGTCGGCGCAGCCCCCGCAGCTCCGTGTCCATCACCGTGTCAACGTGCACGAGCGTCCCCCGTTCGTCGTGTTCGGTCGTCGGTGTCACGTACCGCTCCCGGCACGTTACCGAAGGCCACGCCGCGCCCGCGATCCCGTGACCGTCGGCGATCGGCCGACAACTGTCGACTGATCGGCGGTTGCGGACCCGCGATCCGCCGTTCGCCGCCGCGCCTGCCGGGCCCGCCCGGCGTAACCTGAGCTCCCGCGGGGATTTGCGTACGACCGGCGAAGGGTGACCGCATGACCAGCGTCTGGGAGAGCGTGACCGTCGACGCCCGGGACCCGTCCCGGCTGGCCCACTGGTGGGCCGAGGCGCTGGGCTACCAGGTGGTCGCGGAGAAGCCGGACGAGGTGGAGATCCGCCAGTCCCGCGACCGGCTGCCCGGCATCGTCTTCGTCCCGGTCGCCGAGGGCAAGGAGACCAAGAACCGGCTCCACCTCGACCTGCGCCCGGCCGACCAGGAGGCCGAGGTCGAGCGGCTGGTCGACATGGGTGCCCGGCACGTCGACGTCGGCCAGGGCGACGCCTCCTGGACGGTGCTCGCCGACCCGGAGGGCAACGAGTTCTGCGTGCTGCGGCAGCAGGGCTGAGGGGTGCGTGACGCCGATCCGGCCGGCCCGTGGGACGCGGCCGACGCGCGGCGTCGGGTCGACGAGGCGCCGAAGGACACCGGCTACGGCCGGTCGCCGTACGAGCGGGACCGGGCCCGGGTGCTGCACTCGGCTGCCTTCCGGCGGCTCGCCGCGAAGACCCAGGTGCACGTCGCCGGCACCGACGACTTCCTGCGTACCCGGCTGACGCACTCGCTGGAGGTGGCCCAGATCGCCCGGGAGATGGGCGCCCGGCTGGGCTGCGACCCGGACGTGGTGGACACCGCCGGGCTCGCCCACGACCTGGGCCACCCGCCCTTCGGGCACAACGGCGAGGACGCCCTCGACCGGCTCGCCGCGTCCTGCGGCGGGTTCGAGGGCAACGCCCAGACGCTGCGCGTGCTGACCCGGCTGGAGGCCAAGGTGGTCGGCCCGGACGGCGCACCGGCCGGGCTCAACCTCACCCGGGCCTCGCTCGACGCGGTCGGCAAGTACCCGTGGACCCGGCAGCCGGGACGGCGCAAGTTCGGGGTGTACGCCGACGACCGGCCGGTCTTCGACTGGCTGCGCGAGGGCGTACCGCGGGGGGAGCCCGACCTCGACGGCGGCCCGCCCGGCGGGGCCCGGCGCTGCCTGGAGGCCCAGGTGATGGACTGGGCCGACGACGTCGCCTACTCGGTGCACGACGTGGAGGACGGCATCCACGGCGGGTACCTCTCGCTGCGCCCCCTGCTCGACGACCCGGACGAGCGGGCCGCCCTCTGTGTCGACGTGGCCGACGTCTACTCCGGGGAGTCCCCGGCCGACCTCGGCGAGGTGCTGGTCGACCTGCTCGACGACCCGGTGCTCGCCGCGCTCGCCGGCTACGACGGCAGTCACCGGTCGCAGGTCGCGCTGAAGGCCACCACCAGCGTGCTGACCGGCCGGTTCGTCTCCACCGTGGTGAGCGCCACCCGGGAACGCTTCGGCCCGGGCCCGCACCGCAGGTACGCCGCCGACCTGGTGGTGCCGCGTCGCATCCGGGCCCAGTGCGCGCTGCTGAAGGGGATCGCCTGGCGCTACGTGATGAACCGGCCGGGCGCCGGCGTCCGGTACGACCGGCAGCGGGAGATCCTGACCGAGCTGGTCGGCGTGCTGGGCGACCGGGCGCCGGACGCGCTCGACCCGGTCTTCGCGCCGCTGTGGCGGGCCGCTGCGGACGACGCGGCCCGGCTGCGGGTGGTGGTCGACCAGGTGGCGTCGCTCACCGACCCGGCGGCGGTGGCCTGGCACGATCGGCTCGTCCGGACCTGAGGGCGGTCGGCCCGCCTGCGGACCCTGAGGGAACTTAGGCTAGCCTAAGTGACATGACGGAGCGCCCGAAGAAGGTCACGTCCGCCCGGGTCCTGCGAACCGAGCGGCCCACCCCGCACCTGATCCGCCTGATCCTCGGCGGGGAGGAGCTGACCGGGCTGCCCGTCGGGGAGTACACCGACCACTACATCAAGATCGTCTTCCCGGCGCCCGGGGTCGACCACCCGAGGCCGCTGGACCTGGCCGCGATCCGTCAGCACCTCCCCCGGGAGCAGTGGCCCCGGCTGCGCGCGTACACCGTGCGCGCCTGGGACCCACGGGCCGGCGAACTCACCGTGGACGTGGTGCACCACGGCGACGAGGGGCTGGCCGGGCCCTGGGCGGCCCGCCTGCGCCCCGGCGACGAGGTGCTCTTCACCGGCCCCGGCGGGGCGTACGCGCCGGACCCGACGGCGGACTGGCACCTGCTGGTGGGCGACGAGAGCGCCCTGCCGGCGATCGGCGCGGCGCTGGAGCGGCTGCCGGCCGGCGCCCCGGCCGCCGTCTTCGTCGAGGTCGACGGGCCGGCCGACGAGCAGCACCTGGCCAGCCCGGGCGCGGTGGCGCTGACCTGGCTGCACCGGGGCGACCGGCCGGTCGGCGTGGCGCTGGTCGAGGCGGTCCGGGCGCTGGAGTTCCCGCCCGGCCGGGTGCACGCGTTCGTCCACGGCGAGGCCACCTTCGTCAAGGAGCTGCGCCGGCTGCTGCGGATCGAGCGCGGGGTGCCCCGCGAGGCGCTCTCCATCTCCGGCTACTGGCGTCGCGGCATGGACGACGAGGGCTGGCGCTCCACCAAGGCGGACTGGAACCGCCAGGTCGAGGCCGAGGAGGCCGTACCGGCCGCCTGAACCCGGCACCGGCCGGGCCCCGGTCGGGGGATCGGGCCGTCGGCGTCGTTCGCCACACGCCCGTGCCCCCGTCGGCGGATCGTCGGCCGGGCAGGGCAGGATGTACGCCGAGGGGGTGGCAGATGGCTGGGCGGATCCGGGACGAGGACATCGCGCTGGTCCGGGAACGCACCTCGATCGCCGAGGTCATCTCCGACGCGGTGACCCTCAAGTCCGCCGGTGGCGGCAACCTCAAGGGCCTCTGCCCGTTCCACGACGAGAAGAGCCCGTCGTTCAACGTCTCGCCCGCCCGCAACGTCTGGTACTGCTTCGGCTGCGGGGCCGGCGGCGACGCGATCAAGTTCCTGATGGACGCCGAGCACCTCAGCTTCGTCGAGTCCGTCGAGCGGCTCGCCGCCCGCGCCGGCATCCAGCTGCGCTACGTCGAGAACGACAACTCGGCCCCGCGCCCCCGGCCCCAGCAGGGGCAGAAGCAGCGGCTGGTGGCCGCGCACGCCGCCGCCGTCGAGTTCTACCGGGCGCAGCTCACCACGGCCGGCGCCCGGCCGGCCCGGGAGTTCCTGGCCCAGCGGGGCTTCGACCGGGCCGCCGCCGAGCGGTACGGCTGCGGCTTCGCCCCGGACGCCTGGGACCTGCTCACCAAGCACCTGCGCCAGCAGGGCTTCACCCACGACGAGCTGGTCACCGCCGGGCTGTCCCGGCCGGCCCGCTCCGGCTCGCTGATCGACCGGTTCCGCCGTCGGCTGCTCTGGCCGATCCGCGACCTGGCCGGCGACGTGATCGGCTTCGGCGCCCGCAAGCTCTTCGAGGACGACGACGGCCCGAAGTACCTGAACACCCCCGAGACGCCGATCTACAAGAAGTCGCACGTCCTCTACGGCATCGACCAGGCCAAGCGGGAGATCGCCAAGCAGGGCAAGGTGGTCGTCGTCGAGGGCTACACCGACGTGATGGCCTGCCACCTCGCCGGCGTGCCGACGGCCGTGGCGACCTGCGGCACAGCCTTCGGCGCCGACCACATCGGCGTGCTGCGCCGGCTCCTGCTGGACACCGACGCGGTGGCCGGCGAGATCATCTTCACCTTCGACGGGGACGCCGCCGGCCAGAAGGCCGCGCTGCGCGCCTTCGAGGACGACCAGCGCTTCGTCGGACGTACCTTCATCGCGGTCAGCCCCGACAACATGGACCCGTGCGAGCTGCGCCTGGCAAAGGGCGACCTGGCCGTGCGCGACCTGGTCGCCCGCCGCGAACCGCTGGTCGACTTCGCGCTGCGCCACGTGATCAACCGGTACGACCTGGACACCGTCGACGGCCGGGTGGAGGCGATGCGCCGCGCCGCCCCGCTGGTGGCGAAGATCAAGGACCGGGAGAAGCGCCCCGAGTACGTCCGCAAGCTCGCCGGTGACCTCGGCATGGAGATCGAGCCGGTGCAGCGCGCCGTGCTCGCCGCCGACGCGGCCCCCACCACCGAGCGGCGCTCGTCCGCGCCGGCCCGGTCGGCGGCCCCGCCCGAGCCGGCGGTGGACAGCCCCCAGTCGATGGTCGAGCGCGAGGCGTTGAAACTGGCGCTGCAGGAGCCGGTGCTGGCCGGGCCGATGTTCGACGCGGTCGAGGCCCCGGAGTACCGGCACCCGGTGCACGGGGCGGTCCGCGCGGCGATCGCCGCGGCGGGCGGCGCCGCGGCCGCCGCCGGCGGCGCGGTCTGGATCGAGTCGGTCCGCGACGCCTGCGAGGACCTCGCCGCCCGGGCGCTCGTCGGCGAGCTGGCCGTGGAGCCGCTGCGCATCGACGGCGAACCCGACCCCCGGTACGTCTCGATCACCATGGCGCGGTTGCAGTGGGGCTCGGTCACCGCCCGGATCCGGGACCTGAAGTCCAAGATCCAACGGGTCAACCCGGTGAACAACAAGGACGAGTACTTCGCCCTCTTCGGGGAACTGCTCTCGCTGGAGCAGCACGCGCGGGCGCTGCGCGAGCAGGCCGCGGGAGGACTGTGATGGGACTGTTCAGCCGCAAGCCGAAGCTGCCGCCCGCCGCCCGGCCCCCGCTCGCCGACGACGAACGGGTGCTCGCCTGGGCCGTCGCCGGCAACGGCGAGGGCGACGGCGTGGTGGTGGCCAGCAACCTCGGGCTCTGGCTGCCCGGCCGGGGCCACCGGCTGGGCTGGCACGACATCCTCAAAGCGGTCTGGTCCGGCCGCGAGCTGACCGTCACCCCGGCCGAGCCGGTCGCCGAGCGGGACGGCTACCAGGTGGTGGCGGACTGCCCGGCCGAGACGTACCTGCTGGTCGACCCGGGCGACCTGCCGCACCAGGTACGCGCCCGGGTCACCCGCTCGGTGGCGTACTCCGCGCACCACCCGGTGCCCGGCGGCGCCGGGCGGGTCGCGGCCCGGCGGGTGGCCGGCGTGGACGGGCTGCACTGGACGGTCCGCCTCGACCCCGGCACCCCCGCCGACGACGACGCCGTGCTGGCCGAGACCGACCGGCTGGTCGCGGCCGCCCGTGCGGCGACCGCCCCCGCGGACGCCTGAACCGGCTCACCCGCCCTGGTAGAAGCGCGCCGCACCGGGGTGCAGCGGGATCGGGTCGGTGCTCGATGCGCTCTGCCGGGTGAAGTTGCCCGCCTCCGGGTGCACCCCGATCAGGTCGCCCTGGTACGCGAAGAGCAACCGGGTCAGGTCGTACGCCAACCCGTCCGGCATGTCCGCGTTGACCAGGATCATGTTCGACACCGTCACCGTCGGCGTGCCCGTCGGCGTGCCGTAAGCGTCCTTCGGCAGCTCGGCGGTGGTGTAGACCGAGCCGTACCGGGCGTTCAGCGGCTCGATCAGATCGCCGATCGGCAGCAGCGCGAACTTCCCCGGCGCGCTGGAGAGCAGGTCGGCGATGCCCGGGGTGGGCAGGCCGCCGGAGAAGAACATCGCGTCCAGCGTGCCGGCCCGCATCCGCTTGACCGTCTCCGGCAGCGACAGCGTGAACCGGCGCACGTCCCGGTCCGGGTCCATCCCGGCGGCGGTCAGCAGCCGCCCGGCGATGGTGTCCGTGCCGGACTTCGGCGAACCCGTGGAGACCCGCTTGTCCCGCAGTCCGGCAAAGTCGGTCACCTTGGCGTCGACCCGGACGATCACGTGGGTGTAGTTGCTGTAGACGCGGGCCAGCGCCCGGACCGGCTGGGGCTGCCCGGCGAAGGCCCCCTGCCCGGTGACCGCGTCGGCCGCGGTGTCGGCGAGGCTGAAGGCGATCTCCATGTCCCCGCTGGCCAGCCGCGTGACGTTCTCCACCGAGGCGCCGGTCGGCTCGGCCCGCGCCTCGTACCCGGGCAGGTGGCGGCTGATCACGTCGGCGTAGCCCCCGCCGAGCTGGTAGTACACCCCGGTGGTGTTGCCGGTGGCGAGGAAGATCCGCCCACCGTGCCAGGACTGCGGTGGCGCGGGCGACTCCCCGCAGCCGGCGACGAGGAGCGTGACCAGCAGGGCGGCCAGCCACCGGGGCGGCCGGCCGGTCACGCCCGGACCGCCGGTTCCAGCGCCTCCGCCACCCGCTGCACGAGCGTCGCCGTCTCGAAGCCGATCTGACCCAGGTCGCAGCCCGGCGCGGCCAGCACCCCGAGCAGGGCCCGTTCGCCGACCGCCATCACCAGCATCACCCCGCCGTCCATGTCGACGATCTGCTGGCGTACCCGGCCCGCGGACATCAGCCGCGCGGCGCCGACGGTCAGGCTGGCCAGGCCGCTGATCACGGCGGCGAGCTGGTCCACCTGGTCGGGGGAGAGGTGGGGTGAGGAGGCCAGCCGCAGCCCGTCCTCGGAGACGGCCACGGCGTGCGACACGTCCGGGACCTGCTCGGCGAAGTTCGTCAGCAGCCAGTCCAGGCCGGCGGTCAGGGGTGCGGTCATCGGTGTCTCCCAATGGGTCTCGTCTGCTGGTTACGTCGCATCGCGCTGGCCACCCCCTCGGCGAGCGCGGACAGCCGGGCCCGCACCACCTCCGGGTCGAGCAGGTCGTCCGCCGTCCGGGCCGGCGGGGTGGCCGGCAGCCCGGTCGGCAACTGGCCGCCCCGGGTCCGGCGCGGCAGGCCGGTACCGGTGGCCGCCGCCGGCCCGGCCGACGGGAGGCCGATGCCCGCCTCCGGCGTCTCGGGCCCTCGGGTGGCGGCCGCGACTCGCGGACCGGGGCTGAGGACCGGCAACGTCACCGTCGGCGCGCGGTGGACGTCGGCCGGGTCGGGCCGGAACAGGCTGCCGCCGTAGGTCGTCGTCACCCGGGGCGCGGGCACGCCGTTCGGCACGATCGTCGCCAGGGCCGGCGTGTCCGCGCGGGGCCGGAACCAGGCCGTCGCCGAGGAGGGCTGGCGGGCCGGGACGGGGCGGCGGGCCACCGTCTCGACCCGGGTGAGCGCCGACTCGGGCACCTCGACCTGGGCCACCGTGCCGGTGCCGGTGTTGCGCAGCTGCACCCGGATCCCGTACCGGGCCGCCAGGTGGGCCACCACGTGCAGGCCCATGCTGCCGGCCGCGGCGCTGGAGAGCACCGCCGGGGCGAGCAGCCGTTCGTTGATCGCGGCGAGCCGGGCATCGCTGATGCCGATGCCCTGGTCGTGCACCCGCAGCGTGAGCCCGTCGACGGTACGGCGGCCGTCGACCTGCACCGGGGACTGCGGCGGCGAGTAGTTGGTGGCGTTCTCCAGCAGCTCGGCGAGGAGGTGGACCAGGTAGCCGACCGCCGACCCGTGCACGGTGGCGGCCGGTACGTCGATCTCCACCCGGGTGTAGTCCTCGATCTCGGAGGAGGCGGCGCGCACCACGTCGGCCAGCAGGTGGTCCCCCTCGTACGCCCGGCCGGGTTCACCGCCGGCGAGGACCAGCAGGTTCTCCCCGTTGCGGCGCATCCGGGCGGCGAGATGGTCCAGCGCGAAGAGCCGGGCCAGCGCGTCCGGGTCGGTCTCGTCGCGTTCGAAGTCGTCGAGCAGCCGCAGCTGCCGGGTGATCAGCGTCCGGATCCGGCGGGCCAGTGCCTCGGCCATCCGGGTCACGTCCAGCCGCAGCTCGGCCTGCTCGCCGGCGAGCCGCAGCGCCGCCCGGTTGACCGTGTCGAACGCCTCGGCCACCTGCGCGACCTCGTCGCGCCCGTGCCGGATGCTGTCGGTGAGCCGGGTGGCCGCGCCCTCGGCCGGCGCGTCGTCGCCGGCCGCGATCGCGGTGATCCGCTCGGGCAGCTCTGAGTTGGCCATGGTGAGCGCCGCCACCCGCAGCCGGCGCAGTCGGCGGCTGGTGCGCACGGCGAGCAGCGCGGCGGCGAGCAGCGAGGCCGCTGCCACGGCGGTGGTGGCCCCGCCGGTGACCAGCGCCCGCCGCCGGGCGTCCCGGGCCAGCCGGGCGGCCTGCTGGTCCAGGTCCTCGGAGAGTTCCCGGCCGAGGAGGTTGTACCGCCGGATCGTCCCGCTCTGCGCCACGTACCAGGCGTCACCGTCGATCTTGAGCGCGGCGGGCAGCGTCTCGCCCTTCACCGCGGTGTCCCGCATCCGCTGCGCGGTCGCGACGTCGGCGCCGGCGACCAGCCGGGCGTACGCGGCCTCCGCGTCCCCGTCGGCGATCCGGGAGAACTCGGCCTGGCGCTGCTCCCGCGCACCCCGCAGCTGGCCGAGCCGGACCAGTTCACCCTGGGCCAGCTCACCCCGGACGAAGACCGTCCGGAGCAGGTCGCGTTCCAGCGAGGCCAGGTGTTCCTGGCTGGCGACCGCCGCCACCTCCCGCGCGGCGTTGGCCAGCTCGGTGTCGCGCAGCTGTGCCGGCAGCGCGTCGGCGACGGTGAGCAGCGACTCGACCAGCGCCACGTAGGTCGGGTCGGCCCCTTCCGACTCGGGCGCCGACCGGCGGGCCGGGCTGAGCTGGTACAGCTGGTCGTCGGCGGTGTCGAGCACCCGAGCGAGGTCCGGGGCGGCCCGGCGGGCCTCCCGGCTGGCGGTGCGGAACCGGTCGACGGCGGTGTCCACCCGCCGCCGCTGGGCGTCCACCAGCGGCCGACCGGTCGAGCCGCCCCGCTGGCGCAGGGCGGCCGTCTCGCCGAGCTCCCGTTCCAGCTCGTGCACCAGGCGCACGGTGGCGGTGGCGGTGCCGGCGAGCACCCGGGCCCGGTCGGCGTCGGCGGAGGCGTCCAGCGCGGTGCCGGTCTGGGTGGCGCCCAGCACCACCAGGCCCACGGTGGCGACCAGGATGGGCGCGAGCAGTTGGGTGCGGACCGACCAGAGCCGGTCGGTGTGGTCCGTCGGCCGGTTGTGCCGACGTACGCGGGCGGGGCGGGGGAGCGGCACGCGGGTCTCCCGGGGTGGTCGGGGACGCCGGGCCCGGGCGCTGGCCCGGACCCGGCGCCGTCGGTCAGCTCGCGCCGAGGTCCTGCAGGGCCTTGGCCGCGCCGCGGTGCAGCGGCACCGGATCGGTCTTGCGGGCGTTGTCCAGGCTGATGCCCTTGGCGGCCGGGTTGGCCTGGGCCAGGGCGTCCTTCTTCTCGAAGACCGTGCGCGCGACCGCGCAGGCGACGTTCGCGTTGAGGTCCTTGCGGACCAGCAGCACGTTGGGCACCACGATGGTCGGGGTGTCCGTCGCCGTCTTGTAGACGTCCGCGCGGATCGTCCCGGCCTGGTACGCGGCGTTCTGCTCGGTCATCTTGGGCAGCAGTGGAGTGATGTCGAGGAACTTCACCTTGTCGCCGGCCGTGGTGAACAGGTCGGTGATTCCGCCAGTGGGCACCCCGCCGGACCAGAAGAAGCCGTCGACGCTGCCGTCCTTGATGCCCTCGACGGTCTTGGTCAGGTCCAGCCGCTGGGCCTGGACGTCCTTGGCCGGGTCGAGGCCGGCGGCGGTGAGCAGGCGGTTGGCGATGACCTCCGTGCCGGACTTCGGGGAGCCGGTGGAGATCTTCTTGCCCTTCATGTCGGCGACCGAGGCGATGCCCGAGTCGGCCCGCACGACCACCTGGGTGTAGTTGTCGTAGATCCGGGCCAGCGCCTCCACCGGCTGGGGCGAGGTGAAGCTGCCCTTGCCCTGCACCGCGTTGACGGCGGTGTCGAAGAGCGAGAAGGCGACGTCGTACTGGCCGGCGACGAGCTGCTCGACGTTCTGCACCGAGGCGCCGGTCTCGGCGGCGGTGCCGGTGAGCTTGCCCTCGGTGGTCGCGGAGAGCTGGCCGGCGAGGGCGTTGCCGACCGGGTAGTAGACGCCGGTGGCGTTGCCGGTGGCGATGCCGACGCGGGTGCTGTCGGTGACCTTGCAGGTGACCTCGCTGGCGGCGTCGTCCTTCGTCGCGCCGTCCTGCTTGCCCCCGCAACCGGCGGCGCCGGTCGCGACGAGGGCGAGCGCGCCCACTCCCGCGGCGATCCGCACGTTGATCCGTCTCACTGTTTTTCCTCCCCATGGTGCACCGTTGGCGTTGCGGACGACTCGCCGGTCCGGCCGGCGGAGCCGCGTCGTACGAGCACACCCGCCACCCCGGCGGCGGCCAGGACCGCGCCGACCGTGACGGGTACGGGTTCGAGCCAGAGCAGCGTCAGCCCGGCCAGCGCGCCGAGGATCCGCTCGGGTACGCCGACCGGCCCGACGCCGGGCAGCCAGCCGCCCGCCGCCACCGCCAGCACGGCGACGCTGAGCGCGCAGACCACCGCGGCCACGGCGATCCGCCGCGGCCCGCCGATGCCGAGCAGCCCCAGACCGGTCGGGGTGATCACGAAGGCGATCGGGATCAGGTAGGCCGGCAGGGCGTACCGGAGGGTCTGCCACATGGTCGGCACCAGCCGGCCGCCGGTGACCGCGGCGGCGGCCACCGCGGCGAGTGCGGTCGGCGGCGAGACCTCGGACAGGACCGCGAAGTAGAAGACGAACATCGCCGCGGCCGGCGCGGCGACGCCCAGGTCCAGCAGGGCCGGGCCGATGATCACCCAGCCGATCACGAAGGAGGCGGTGACCGGCACCGCCAGCCCCAGCAGGGTGAGCGCGACGGCGGCCAGCAGCGCGGTGAGCGCCAGCACCAGGGCCGGGTCGGACGTGACCGCCTGCGCGCCGGAGACCAGCAGCGCCGCCGCCTGCGGGCCGAGCCCGGTCTTGGTGGTGGTCGCCGTGATGATGCCGGCCGCGGCGCAGACCGCGCTGACCGCGAGCACGCCGCGTACGCCGGTCCCGAGCGCCTCGATCAGCCGGGCCGGGGTGAGCCGGTGCCGGCGGTCCAGGAAGGACAGCGCGGCGGCCAGCACGGTCGCGGCCACCACCGCCTTCGTGGCCGAGACGCCCAGCGCGAGCAGGCCGGTGATCACCAGCAGCGACAGGAAGTGGTAGCCGAAGCGGCCCAGCAGCCGCCAGGGCGACCCGGTCTCCAGGACCACCGGCCGCACGCCCGAGCGCCGGGCGTCGATCTCCACCGAGAGCAGGATGCCGAGGTAGTACAGCACGGTCGGGACGGTCGCCCAGCCGAGCACCTGGAGGTACGACACGCCCAGGTACTCGGCGATGATGAAGGCGGCCGCGCCGAGGGTGGGCGGGGACAGGATCGCCCCGACGCCGGCGGCGGCGAGCATCCCGCCGGCGCGCTCGGCCGGGTAGCCGGCGCGGCGCAGCACCGGCCAGGTCACCGCGCCGATGCCGATCGTCGTCGCCGCGCCCGAGCCGGAGACGGTGCCGAGCAGGAAGCCGGAGGCGACCGCCGTGCGCCCGGCGGCCGTTCGGGAGCGGCGGAACGCGGCGGCGGAGAGCTCCACGAAGAACCGCCCGGCGCCGGAGAGATCCAGCACCGCGCCGTAGATGGTGAACAGCACGATGTACGAGGCCGCGACGTCGAGCGGGGTGCCGTAGAACCCGCTGTCGGAGTTGTAGAACGCGTCCACCAACTGGCCGAAGTCGAGCCCGGCGTGCGCCACCGGCCAGGACTGCGGCAGCAGCCCGCCGTAGTAGCCGTAGCCCAGGAACAGCAGGCAGACGGCGGGCAGGATCCAGCCGGTGGTGCGCCGGCAAGCCTCCAGCAGCAGGAGCAGCAGCACGGTGCCCATCGCCAGGTCGAGCCCGACGAGCAGACCCTGCCGGTCGAGGAAGGCGTCATACCCGCCGCCACCGCCGCCGACGGTGAACGGCAGCACCGGGTACAGGCAGACGACCAGGGCCGCCACGGCCAGCGCCCAGTCCGACCGGGTCGGCCCGGCCGGTCGGGCCCGCTCGGCCCGGCCGGTCCCGGCGGCGCGGGTCGGCGCGGGTCGCGTCCGGTGGGGAATCGGGAGGTCCGCCGGGTACGCCAGGAACACCATCGGCAGCACGCCGGCCAGGAAAATGATCAGGTAGTACTTGCTGCCCTGCGGGAACGGCTGGAAGACCTGGAGGAATGCGAGCAGCGCGATCGCCACGGTCGTGCCGGTGACCAGAAGTCCGACCGGTCCGGTGAGCGCACGCCCCGGTTTCTCGTCCTCGAATTGCGCGGCCAGTTCGCGGGTGTCCGGCACCTCGACGCGGGTCGACAACCCCGTCGTCACCTGCGACGACAGGGGCGCCGGAGCGTCCTCCAGGGCGGTTCCCGCCCCCCTGGAGCCGACGTGCGGCGACTGCGGGGTGGGACCGTCGGAGAAGCGTACGGACGACACGAGGGGGCACGATACGCGAATTAGCTACACCATGGAACATTGCCGCTTATCATTGCGGTGGGTAATGGCGATCTATTTCAATCACTCAGAGGAAGCTGAATAAAGAAGGATTTAACAAAGAGCTGGGGCTGAACTGTTGACAGGTGCGGGGCGGTCGGGGAGCGTCCGAAAAGGATCTGTCCAATATGGCCCCACATCGCCCGTATGGTTGCCGAGTCGACGGCGCGGCGGTCCGGTACGCCAGAACGCATCGCCCGATTACACAGGGTAGTGTGAACTACTTTACGTAGCCGGATCCGCGCCGGCTGTGGCGGGGGCGGAAACCCGTCGAAAGGTGTCGGACGTCGCCGGTAGGGTCGGCCGGGTGACCAGTGCTCAACCACTCATCCAGGCCCGGGGGCTGGTGAAGCGGTTCGGCGACTTCACGGCCGTCGACGGCATCGACGTCGAGGTACGCCCCGGCGAGGCGTTCGGGTTCCTCGGGCCCAACGGCGCCGGCAAGTCCTCCACCATGCGCATGATCGGCTGCATCTCTCCGCCCAGCGGGGGCGAGCTGCGCATCCTCGGCATGGACCCGGTACGCGACGGCCCGGCCATCCGGGCGCGCCTCGGGGTCTGCCCCCAGCTGGACAATCTCGATCCCGAGCTGACCGTCCGGGAGAATCTGACCACCTACGCCCGCTACTTCGGCGTGTCCCGCGCGGTGGCCCGGGCGCGCGCCGCCGAACTGCTCGACTTCGTGCAGCTCACCGAGCGGGCCGACAGCAAGGTCGAGCCGCTCTCCGGCGGCATGAAGCGCCGGCTGACCATCGCCCGCGCGCTGGTCAACGAGCCGGAGATCGTGCTGCTCGACGAGCCGACCACCGGGCTCGACCCGCAGGCCCGGCACCTGGTCTGGGAGCGGCTGTTCCGGCTCAAGCGGCAGGGCGTCACGCTGGTGCTCACCACCCACTACATGGACGAGGCCGAGCAGCTCTGCGACCGCCTGGTGGTGATGGACGGCGGGCGGATCGTCGCCGAGGGCTCGCCGCGCGCGCTGATCGAGCGGCACTCCACCCGCGAGGTGGTCGAGCTGCGCTTCGCGGCCGAGTCGCAGGAGGCGTTCGCCGGCAAGCTCGACGGGCTGGGGGAGCGGGTGGAGGTGCTGCCCGACCGGATCCTGCTCTACGTGACCGACGGCGACGCGGCGGTGGCCGAGGTCAACGCGCTCGGGCTCACCCCGGCCAACGTGCTGGTCCGGCGCAGCAGCCTGGAGGATGTCTTCCTGCACCTGACCGGGCGCACCCTGGTCGACTGATCAGCGGGCCCCGCGCGAAGCGAGGATCGCGGCGACCCCCGTCCTGCCGACGGGGGTTGCCGCGGGGCCGGCCGGACACCCGGGCCCGATCTGACCTGTCGACTCGGTCAGCGGGCGGCGACGGGAGGGACCGGGACGTCGACGTCGAGCCCGTAGTCCGAGTACAGCCAGGTCACCTCCATCTCCTCGTGGTAGCTCGGCTGGTCACCCCCGTGATGGTTCGGGTACTCGATGGTCGTGCTGAAGGAGATCTTGCTGACCTTCTGCGACTTCACGCCGATCTCGATGATCCCCTTGCCCGGAATCTTCTTCGGCCGGTCGGCGTCGCTGGGCGTGCTGACGTAGCTGAACGCGTAGCGTTCGACGGCCGATTCGCCGCTACCAGCCGTGCCGAGCGCGGTGACCGTGCCAACGCTTCTCAGGGCCTCGAGCTGAGACGCCGGATTGACCGTGGTGGCCGGGTCGGCGAAGGGAACGTAGATGTGGTTGAGGATGCGGAAGCTGGCTTCCTTACCGTAGTTGCGCCACTTGCCGCCTTTCGGAAAGTATCGCTCGCCCTCGATGATCCGCTCCTCCCAATCGGGCCCGACCGGCCCCTTGGACGTTTTGGTCACCCGCCCGGTGGGCCCGTTCGGATCGAATTCCCCTTCGAAAAACTCCTTGCCGGAGCCCGGCTTGCCGACGTCGACCCAGTTGCGGCTGGTGGAGACGCGGAACCGGAAGCTGCTCTTGGCGGTTGCTTGTGCCGCCGCGGCCAGCCGAAGTTCCGGGGTCACGGCGGCGGCGGTGGGGCCCGGCTGAGCAGCGGTACCGGCCGGATCGCCGCCCGGGTCGACCACGCCCACCGCGGCTACGGCCACGATGCCGAGGAGCGCGAGCGCACCGCCGGTGGTAGCCGCCGTCCGGCTCCGTCGCGCCCGCCGGCCCCGAGTGATCAGGTCGGCGGTCGGCGGCTCGTTCGGCGGCTGTGCGTCGGCCAGATCCCGCAGCGCCATGGAGAGGTCCCTCTCGTCGATGTTCACTTCACTGCCTCCAGGGTGGTTGCGCGGGGATGGGGCATGAGGTCACGCAGCTTCGTCATGGCGCGGCTGTGCTGCGACTTGACCGCGCTGACCGAACAACCCAGCTCGGCGGCCACCTGCCGCTCGGTCAGGTCGACGTAGTACCGCAGCACGATCACTGCCCGCTGTTGACGCGACAGCGTCATCAGGGCATCGCGTAGGTCCTGGCGCGCCCCGTCCAACCCCCCGTGCGGGTCGACCCGGTCGGGCAGTTCCGCCGTCAGCGTTTCCCGGCGGAAACGCCGCCACCAGCTGATGTTCCCGTTGATCAACATCCGGCGCAGATACGCGTGCGGGTCGCCGTGACCGACCTTCCGCCAGCGGACATACAGCTTGACCAGACATTCCTGCAGCAGATCCTCGGCCCGTTGCCGGTCACCGATGAGCAGCGTGGCGAACGGCAGGTGACGGGGCCACGCTTCCGCGACGAAGCTCGCATAGCTGGTGTTGCTCGACGCCTGATCGGCAACTTCCTTGGTCATGTCTCTCACACGCTCGGCACCCTCGAAATGGTCTACACCGCCAGCCAACTCGGCAGCAGCCGGCGAACAGCACACCAGCCGGGCGCGGAGCTGCCCGCGGCCGGCAATGCGGTGCCACGGGAGCCGAGTCGATCGGTCCCGCTGGTCAACGCGCCCTTGCCCAGCTCAGGAAGCGTTCGGCCATCCCCTCCGGCGCGTCCTGCCCGTGCAGCACGGCGAGGTCGGTCATGGCCTCGTGCATCAGCGTGCCGAGGTAGATCAGCAGATTCGCCGGGTTCTCGCGGTACTCGCCGAGCAGCGCCAGCCGGGCCGGGGAGCAGGGCCACGCGGCGCCGCAGACCCGGCAGCGCCAGGACGGGCGCGCCGCGACGTGCGGGCGGTAGCGCGGCATCAGCGGGTGCCCTCCTCAGCCTTGCGCGGCGACGGTGGCCAGTGGCCACCGTTCGCCCACCATTCCTGCGCGGGGGTCAGCCGCCCCGGGCGCCCCGGGCCGTTGGCCGGGAAGACCTCCGTCGGCGCGGTCGCCCACGCCGGGCGTGTGTTGGGCGTACGCCGGGGGAGCGCGGCGGGTGGCGTCGGGCGGCGGCATCGCCAGAACCTGAGTCGCATGGGTGAGCCTCCGTCGAGGTGGGAAGGGGGCGCCCTGGACCTCGTTGTCGCCGGGCGCCCCCGGCCTGGTTCCGCCCGCCGTCCGATCCCGTGAGCGGTTCCGCTGCGTGACAGTCTGGTGAGGAGCCGACTACGGTGGGAGATCCCGCGCGCCGACGACCAGGGCGTATGGCGGCCGGTCCCAGGCGGTACGAGGATGTACGGAGGCTGTCCGTGGAACGCTCGTCCATGCTGGACCACTTCGCGGAGGAGTTACGGCTGGCCCGGGCCACCAGTGGCATGTCCCAGACCGCGCTGGCCGAGGCGCTGAGCTATTCGGGCGCCCTGGTCGCCAAGGTGGAGACCTGCGAGCGCCGCCCGAGCCTCGACTTCGCCCGCCGGTGCGACGCGGTGTTCGGGGCGGACGGGCGGTTCGAGCGCATCCAGCGACGGATCAGCCGCGAGACCGTGGTGCCGTGGGTCCGCGACTGGACCGGGATCGAGGCGGAGGCGACGGCGCTGCGCTGGTTTGAACCGCTGTGCGTGCCGGGCCTGTTGCAGACCGAGGGGTACGCCCGCGCGCTGCTGACCGGTGCCGGCCTGTTCGCGCCAGACGAGATCGAGCAGCAGGTGGTGGCCCGCCTGGACCGTCAGGCCGTGCTCACCCCCGATCGGCCGCCGCTGCTCACCGCCGTCGTCGACGAGTACGTCCTGCGCCGCCGTGTCGGCGGGCCGGAGGTGATGCGCGAGCAGTTGCGGCACCTGGTGAAACTCGGCTCGGCCCTGCCGCGGGTCCGAATCCAGGTCGTGCCGCTCTCCGCCGGTGCCTATTGTGGGGTCAACGGACCCTTCGTGATTGCCACCTCGCCACCGGGCGAGGATGTCGTCTACCTGGAGGGACAACTCCACGGACAGGTGATCGACCGAGCCGAGTATGTGCGGCAGATGGTCGACGTTTGGGAGTCGATCCGTGGTGAGGCACTATCGCAGCAGCAGTCCCTGGAACTGATAGCGGAAGTGGCGGAGACATGGACTTGACCGGCGCCCGGTGGCGCAAGAGCAGCCGAAGCAACGGGCAAGGCGGAGCCTGCGTCGAGGTGGCCGACAATCTGCCGGGTGTAGTGGCCGTACGCGATTCCAAGGACCCGGGCGGTCCGGCGCTGAGCTTCGATCCCGCCGCGTGGCGGGCGTTCGTCTCAGGCGTCGCCCGGCGGTAGCTCGCCCACCACGGCGTCGGCGCGAAACTGCCACGACACGGGCGGGCGCCGGTCGTAGGGTGGCCACGGCCTGTCGTACCCCCGGGGTAGGAAGGCCGTGGTGAACGCGGCGACGGGGGTGATCGGGTGAGCGTGGCGCAACCGGCGCGGGAGCGGCCGCGGCCGGCGTTGCCGAGGGTGCCGGCGCGGGCGGTGCTGGCGCACTACCTGACCGGCTACCGCCGCACCTGGCGGGCCGGGGTCTTCTCGTCCTTCCTGCTGCCGACGCTGACCGTGGTCGGCTTCGGCCTCGGCGTGGGGGCCTACGTCGACCAGGGCGTCGACGGGGTGCGCTACCTCGACTGGATCGTGCCCGGGCTGCTGGCCTCGACCGCGCTCCAGGTGGCGATCGGCGAGTCGACCTGGCCGGTGTTCAGCAACTTCCAATGGATCAAGACCTACTCGGCGCAGAGCGCGGCGCCGCTGCGGATCGTCGACATCCTCGCCGGTCACCTGGCCTTCGTGCTGTTCCGGGCGCTCACCGCCAGCGTCGCGTTCCTGCTGGTGACGGCGCTGTTCGGGGCGCTGCACTCGGGCTGGGCGGTGGCCGCCCTGCCGGTGGTGGCGCTGCTCTGCCTGGCGGTCGCCGCGCCGACCTTCGCGTACGCGGCGGCGGTGGACAGCGACAGCTGGCTGGCCATGCTGTTCCGCTTCGCGGTCATCCCGATGACGCTCTTCGCCGGGGTCTTCTTCCCGGTCGAATCGCTGCCCGGCGTGCTGCGCTGGCTGGCGTACGGGACGCCGCTCTGGCACGCCGTCGACCTGTGCCGGGCGGCCACCCTCGGCGTGGCTCCACAGTGGTCGGTGCCCGGCCACCTGCTCTACCTCGCGGCCTGGGCGGTGGGCGGCTGGCTGCTGGCCGCCCGGCTCTTCCGTCGCCGGCTCGTGGTCTAGGAGGATCCGGTGGTCACTCTGGTCCTGCCCCGGCTGCTCGACGTCTCCGGCACGTCCCGCCGGTCGGCCTCGGTCATCGAGCGCAACGTGGCGGCGCTCAAGTCGGTCTACTGGCTGCTGCTGCTCTCCGGGTTCGTCGAGCCGGTGCTCTACCTCTTCTCGATCGGCGTCGGGGTGGGCCAGCTGATCGACGGGTTCACGCTGCCCGACGGCCGGGTGGTGCAGTACGCCGCGTTCGTCGGCCCGGCCATGCTCGCCTCCTCGGCGATGACCGGGGCGCTCGCCGAGACGACCTTCAACTTCTTCGGCAAGATGAAGTACCTCAAGCTCTACGACGGGATCATCGCCACCCCGGTCCGGCCCTTCGAGATCGCGCTGGGGGAGCTGGGGTGGGCGATGGTGCGCGGCTCGGCCTACTCGGCGGCCTTCCTGGCGGTGATGGTGGCGATGGACCTGACCACCATCGGCCGGGCGGTGCTGGCGTTCCCGGCGGCGGTGCTGGTCGGCTTCACCTTCGGCGCGATCGGCATGGCGCTGGCCACCTTCATGCGCAGCTGGCAGGACTTCGACCTGATGGGCTCGGCGCAGTTCGCCCTCTTCCTCTTCTCGGGCACCTTCGTGCCGGCCGAGGACTATCCGGCGCTACTGCGCTGGGCGGTGGAGGTGACCCCGCTCTACCGCTCGGTGCACCTGGTCCGCGACATCTGCGTCGGCGGGTCCGGTGGGCTGTGGCTGCTGGACGTGCTCTACCTGCTGGCGCTGACCGGGCTCGGGCTGGCCGTGGCGTCCCGCCGGATGGTGGGCCTGTTGTACAAGTGAGGGGTTAACGGGCACCTTCCCCGGGGCATGTCGAGGGGGACAACCCGTTGACCACGAGGAGGGGCGAATGGCCTCCGACGACACGTCCGCCCGGGCCGGGCGCGACCGCGACGAGCAGGGCGGCGCGTCCGCCACCCAGGCTCGTACGCACGACCGGGGCGACCGCGACGCGCGGGGCAGCTGGCCGGTCGGCCCCGACGACGGGCCGGACAGCCCGACCGAGCTGCCCGGCTCCGGCTGGGTGGCGGCCCTGAAGCGCACCGTCAAGGAGTTCCAGGACGACAGCCTCACCGACTGGGCCGCCGCGCTGACCTACTACGGGGTGCTCTCCATCTTCCCCGGGCTGCTGGTGCTGATCTCCCTGCTCGGCCTGCTCGGCGACCGCGCCACCCAGGGGGTCAAGGACACCGTCAACCAGACGGTGCCGGAGGAGAACATCCGGAAGATCATCGAGGGCGCCATCGAGCAGGCGGGCGCCTCGGGCGGGTTGGCCAGCATCGCCGCGATCTTCGGTCTGCTGGCGGCCTTCTGGTCCGCCTCCGGTTACATCGCCGCCTTCATGCGCGCCTCGAACACCATCTACGACGTGCCCGAGGGTCGGCCGATCTGGAAGACCCTGCCGATCCGGCTCGCGGTGACCGCCGTGGTCGGCGTGATGCTGCTGGCCTGCGCGGTGATCGTGGTCTTCACCGGCGGCTTCGCCGAGCAGGTCGGGAGCGCGATCGGCCTGGGCTCCACCGCGGTGACGGTGTGGAACATCGCCAAGTGGCCGGTGCTGCTGCTCCTGGTCAGCCTGATGTTCGCGATCCTCTACTGGGCCTCGCCGAACGCCCGGCACGGCGGCTTCCGCTGGGTGAGCCCGGGCGGGGTGCTGGCCGTGGTGATCTGGCTGGTGATCTCCGGCCTCTTCGCGCTGTACGTCAGCAACTTCGCCTCCTACAACAAGACCTACGGCGCGCTGGCCGGTGTGATCGTCTTCCTGGTCTGGCTCTGGCTGAGCAACATCGCCATCCTGCTCGGCGCCGAGTTCGACGCGGAGCTGGAGCGCGGCCGGGCCATCTCGGCCGGCCACTCGCCGGACAAGGAGCCCTACGTCGAGCTGCGCGACGACCGCAAGCTCAAGAAGAAGCGCAACGCCGGCGGGAAGCGCTAGCTCCCGCAGAGATTCCGAGGTCGGCCCCGTCGCGCTCCGGTGCGGCGGGGCCGACCCCTTTTCTTGATCCACTCATAGCTTTTGTCCTAACGGACAAAAGTTGGCGGCAGATTGACTGAAGCTATGGACAGGGGGCACGGAAGGCTCCTACTGTGTCGGACACAACACATCGACGTGACATCGATGTGAACCCCGACGCGGAGGTGGATCCCGTGCGGACGGTAGAACCCCTGCACCTACGGCTGTTACGGCTGCTCCGCGACGCGGGGCCGGCCTCCCGGGCCGAGCTGGGTGACCGCCTCCAGATGCCCCGGCCCCGGCTGCTGGCCGAACTGGAGCGACTGGTCGGGCTCGGCCTGGTGGCCGAGGCGGGACTGGCCGCCTCCCGGGGCGGGCGCCGCTCGACCCTGGTGGAACTGGACCCCCGGCTCCGCTTCGCCGCCGTCGACCTCGGCGCCAGCTCGATCGACGTCGAGGTGGTCAACGGCCGGCTGGAGCCGGTCGCCGCGTACGCCGAGCCTGCCGACATCCGCTCCGGCCCGAAGGTGATCCTGCACCGGGTCAACGAGCTGCTGCACAAGGCCCGGGTCGACGGGGCGTACGAGAAGCTGGACGGCGTCGGCGTCGGAGTCCCCGGGCCGGTGAGCTTCCGCGACGGGGTGCCCGTCTCGCCGCCCATCATGCCCGGCTGGGACCGGTTCCCGGTGCGTGAGCTGCTCACCCGGGAGCACGGCTGCCCGGCGGTGGTCGACAACGACGTCAACATCATGGCCATCGGGGAGCGCCACGGCGGGGTCGCCCACTCGATCGACGACTTCCTGTTCGTCAAGATCGGCACCGGAATAGGGTGCGGGATCTACCTCAGCGGCGAGGTCTACCGGGGCACCGACGGCTGCGCCGGGGACATCGGCCACATCCAGGTCGACGCGCACGGCGCGGTCTGCTCCTGCGGCAACGTCGGCTGCCTGGAGGCGGTCTTCAGCGGAGCCGCCCTGGCCCGCGAGGCCATCGCCGCCGCCCGGACCGGCACCTCCCCGGCGCTCGCCGAACGGCTCGCCGCGCGGGGCGTGGTCACCGCCCGGGACGTCGCCGAGGGCGCGGTCGAGGGGGACGTCGCCTGCATCCAGCTGATCCGCGACGGCGGCCGGCGGGTCGGCCAGGTGCTCGCCGGCCTGGTCAGCTTCACCAACCCCTCGATGATCGTGATCGGCGGCGGGCTGGCCCAGCTCGGCCACATCCTGCTCGCCGAGATCCGCAGCGTGGTCTACCGCCGCTCGCTGCCGCTGGCCACCGGCAACCTGCCGGTCGTCCTGTCCGAGCTGGGTCCGCGCGCCGGCGTCGCCGGCGCCGCAGTGCTGGCCAGCGACGTCGCCTTCGGGGAGGCATCGTGAGCGCGAGGAGTGAGCCGGTTCTGCGAGCCCCGCAGTCGCGAATTGAGGTGGCGTCGTGAGCGCGAGGAGTGAGCCGGTTTTGCGAGCCCCGCAGTCGCGAATTGAGGTGGCACGGTGAGCGCGAGCAGTGAGCGGGACCCGCTGGTGACCCCGCCCGCCGACACCGTCCCGGGCGAGGTGGTCCTGCGCCTCACCGACGTGGTGAAGACCTTCCCCGGCGTACGCGCGCTGGACGGGGTGCAGCTGGAGGTGCGGGCCGGCGAGGTGCACTGCCTGCTCGGGCAGAACGGCGCCGGCAAGTCCACCCTGATCAAGGTGCTCGCCGGGGTGCACCGGCCGGACTCCGGGGACGTCGAGTGGTGCGGCCAGCCCGCCGCCTTCGCGGACCCGCAGGCCGCCATGCGCGCCGGGATCGCCACCATCTACCAGGAACTCGACCTGGTCGAGGACCTCTCGGTGGCGGAGAACGCGTTCCTCGGGCACGAGCCGCGCCGGCTCGGCTTCGTCCGGCGCGGGCTGATGGCGCGCCGTACCCGGGAGATCCTGGGCCGGCTCGGCCACGGCGAGATCCCGCCCGGCCGGATGGTCCGCGCCCTGCCGGCGGCCGGCAAGCAGGTGGTCAGCATGGCCCGGGCGCTCTCCCACGAGGCGCGACTG
This sequence comes from Micromonospora sp. CPCC 205739, assembly GCF_036906795.1. NCBI lineage: Bacteria > Bacillati > Actinomycetota > Actinomycetes > Micromonosporales > Micromonosporaceae > Micromonospora > Micromonospora sp. CPCC 205739. The sequence continues at coordinate 128,138 of NZ_JBAKHS010000013.1, forward strand.
ATCATCATGGACGAACCGAGCGCGGTGCTGGCCCACGACGAGGTCGGCAACCTGTTCCGGATCATCCGGGAACTCACCGCGCAGGGCATCGCGGTCATCTACATCTCGCACCGGATGGAGGAGATCCGCGAGATCGGCGACCGGGTGACCGTACTCAAGGACGGCCGGACCACGGCGGCGAACCTGCCGGCGCGCGAGACCCCGACCCGCGACCTGGTCTCGAAGATGACCGGCCGCACCATCGAGTACGTCTTCCCGGACCGCCCGGCCGGGACCGACACCGGCGCGGAACTGCTGCGCGTCGACGGGCTCGGCCGCGCCGGGGAGTTCGCCGACGTCTCCCTCAGCGTGCGGGCCGGCGAGATCGTCGGCATCGCCGGCCTGGTCGGCTCCGGGCGCTCCGAGCTGCTGGAGACCATCTTCGGCGCCCGCCGCGCGGAAACCGGCACCGTCCGGGTGGACGGCCGGGCGCTGCGCCCGGGCAGCGTCGGCGCGGCCGTCCGGGCCGGCATGGGGATGGCGCCCGAGGAGCGCAAGAGCCAGGCGCTGCTGCTGGGCGAGCCGATCCACCGCAACGTCACCCTGGCCACCTTCAGCCGGTACGCCCGCCTCGGTTTCACCGACGCGGGACGGGAGCGGGCCGAGGCGGAGCGGATCGCCGACAGCCTCCAACTGCGTCCCCGGGACGTGCGCCGCCCGGTCCGCACGCTCTCCGGCGGCAACCAGCAGAAGGTGGTGGTCGGGCGCTGGCTGCTCGGCGACACCCGGCTGCTGCTGCTCGACGAACCCACCCGCGGGGTGGACGTCGGTGCCCGGGCCGAGCTCTACCGGGTGATCCGCGACCTGGCCGCGCAGGGCGTCGGGGTGCTGCTGGTCTCCAGCGAGGTGCCCGAGGTGCTCGGCCTGGCCGACCGGGTGCTGGTGATGCGCGAGGGCCGGATGGTGCGCGAGGCACCCGCCGGCGAACTGGACGAGAACACCGTGCTCGACCTCGTCATGGCGGGGTCCCTGATGGAAGGCGCGCCGGCATGAACGAGCGCACACAGCGGAGCGAGGTGGCGGCATGAGCGAGACCGCGACGCCCGAGAGCCGGGCGGAGCTGCCGGCCCAGTCCCCGCCGGTCGACCCGGCCGAGACGGCGGCGGCGACCCACCAGGCCGCCGCGCCGGGCCGGCTGTCCTGGTGGCACGGCGACGGCGGCGAGGGGGCGAAGCGCAACCTCGGCCTGATCGCGGTGCTGGTGGTGCTGGTCGTGATCGGCGCCGCCACCCGTTCGGACCTCTACTCGAACCCGGACTGGGTGTGGGACAACACCCTGAGCATCCTCAAGCTGGCCTCGGTGGTCGGCGTGGTGACCGTCGGGATGACCTTCGTGATCATCGGTGGCGGCATCGACCTCTCCGTCGGCGCGATCGTCGCGCTCGCCGGGGTCTGGTGCACCACGGTCGCCACCCAGAGCTACGGCGCCGGCGGCATGATCTTCAGCGCGCTCACCGTGGGCGTCGCGGTCGGGCTGGTCAACGGCCTGCTGATCTCGTACGGGCGGCTGGTGCCGTTCATCGCCACGCTGGCCATGATGGTGGCCGCCCGGGGCCTGGCCGCGGAGATCTCCGACAAGCAGACCCAGGTCTCGAACAACACCTTCATCAACGACATCGCCAGCACCCGGCCGCTCGGCATCCCGTTGCTGGTCTACATCCTCGCCGCCGTGGTCGCCGCGGGTTGGGTGCTGCTCAACCGCACCACCTTCGGCCGGCGCACGGTCGCCGTCGGCGGCAACCCGGAGGCGGCCCGGCTGGCCGGCATCAACGTCCGCCGGCACACCCTGCTGCTCTACGCGCTCTCCGGCCTCTGCTGCGGCATCGCCGCGGTGATGCTCACCGCGCAGGCCAACTCCGCCCAGGCCGCCATGGCCAACCTGTACGAGCTGGACGCGATCGCCGCGGCCATCATCGGCGGCACGCTGCTCAGCGGCGGCCGGGGCACCATCGTCGGCTCCCTGCTCGGGGTGCTGATCTTCTCCACCATCACCAACCTCTTCGCCATCAACGGCCTCTCCACCGAGGCCCAGAACATGGTCAAGGGCGGCATCATCGTCGGCGCCGTCCTGGTCCAGCAGGTGCAGTTCCGCAGCCTCACCCAGTTCCTCGGCCGCAACCGGGCCACCACCTCCTGACCGTCCGCGGCGCGGCGACGCGCCGCCCTCCCCACGACCCACCGCACCCCGGCGGCCACCTTCCAACGGTGGCCGGGCTCCGCACACCCTTTTTCGCCACACCACTGTCACTCTTGGAGGTCGTCATGACCCAGCACAGTCGTGACCTGTCCCGCCGCCGGTTGCTGCTCGGCGGGGCCGCCGCCGGCGCCGGCGTGTTCCTGGCCGGTTGCACCAGCAACGAGTCCACGCCCACCGCCGCGCAGACCAAGGCGGCCGCGGCCGGCGGCAACGCCGAACCGGGCAAGAAGGTGGTCGTCGGCTTCTCCGCCCCGGCCGCCGACCACGGCTGGATCGCCGCCATCACCAACAACGCCAAGGCCCAGGCCCAGGCGTACTCCGACGTGGAGTTCAAGTCGGTCGAGGCCGGCGCGGACGCGGCGGCGCAGCGGGCGGCGCTGTCCACGCTCATCTCGCAGAAGCCCGACGTCATCGTGCTGCTGCCGCACGACGGCAAGGAGCTCAACGCCTTCGGCCTGGAGGCGATGAAGGCCGGCATCCCGGTGGTCAACCTGGACCGCGCCTTCCCCGACGCGCGGGCCTACCGGCTGCAGATCAAGGGCGACAACTACGGCATGGGGGTGGCCGCCGCGACGTACATCGTGGCGCAGCTCAAGGCCAAGGGCGTCAGCAACCCGGTGATCGGGGAGATCGCCGGCATGGACGAGCTGGAGCTGACCCAGGAGCGGTCGAAGGGCTTCGCCGACACCCTGGCCGCGAACGGCCTCAAGGTGGCCAACCGGCGGGCGGCGAGGTTCACCGCCGACTCCGGGCAGCAGGAGGCGAGCGGCCTGCTCCAGGCGCTGCCGAAGATCGACGCGCTCTGGAACCACGACGACGACCAGGGCATCGGCGTCCTCGCGGCGGTCAACCAGGCCAACCGCAAGGAGTTCTTCATGGTCGGCGGCGCCGGCTCGAAGAAGGCGATGGAGGACATCCAGTCCGACAAGACGGTGCTCAAGGCCACCGTCACCTACAGCCCGTCGATGGCCTCCTCGGCCGTCTCCCTGGCCCGCCTGATCGGCCAGGGCAAGGGCATGTCCGACCTGGTGGAACTCCAGGTGCCCAAGGAGATCGTGCTCGCCTCCGAGACGATCACCAAGGAGAACGCGGGCAACTACCTCAAGCTCGGGTTCTGACACACGGGGGGAGACCCACCTTGTCCACACAGCACAGTGAACTGCGGGTCGGCATGGTCGGCTACGAGTTCATGGGCGCGGCGCACTCGCAGGCGTGGCGCACCGTCAACCGGGTGTTCGAGCTGCCGGCGCGGGTCCGGATGGCGCGGATCTGCGGCCGGGACGCCGGGAAGGTCGCCAGCGCGGCCGACCGGCTCGGCTGGGACGCGTACACCACCGACTGGCGGGACCTGGTCGCCTCGGACGACATCGACGTGGTCGACATCTGCACGCCGGGGGACAGCCACGCCGAGATCGCGCTCGCCGCGCTGGCCGCCGGCAAGCACGTCATCTGCGAGAAGCCGCTGGCCAACACGGTGGCCGAGGCCCGGGAGATGACCGCAGCCGCGGCCACCGCCCGGGCCGCGGGGGCACGCTCGATGTGCGGGTTCAACTACCGCCGGGTGCCCGCGGTCGCCCTGATGCGGCAGTTCGTCGCCGAGGGCCGGCTCGGGGTGCTGCGGCACGTCCGGGCGGCGTACCTCCAGGACTGGATCGTCGACCCGCAGTTTCCGCTGGTGTGGCGGTTGCAGAGGGACAGGGCGGGCTCCGGCGCGCTCGGTGACATCGGCGCGCACATCATCGACCTGACCCAGTACGTCACGGGTCAGCGGATCACCGGGGTCAGCGCGGTGACCGAGACGTTCGTCAAGGAACGGCCGCTGCCGGCCGGCTCAAGCGGCCTGGCGGCCACGGTGGACGGTCACGGCGCGGTCGACGGCCACGGCCGGGTCGACGGCCACGGTCCGGCCACCGGCCCGGTGACCGTCGACGACGCGGCGGTCTTCGTCGCCCGCCTGGACGACGGGGCGCTGGCCACGTACGAGGCGAGCCGGTTCGCCACCGGTCGCAAGAACGCCCTCCGGGTGGAGATCAACGGATCCCTCGGGACCGTCGCCTTCGACCTGGAACGCCTCAACGAGCTGGAGTTCTACGACGCCACCCGACCCACGGCCGAGCAGGGCTTCAGCCGCATCCTGGTGACCGAAGCGGAGCATCCGTACCTGTCGGCCTGGTGGCCGCCGGGGCACATCATCGGCTACGAGCACTCCTTCACCCACCAGATGCGTGACTTCGTCGAGGCGGTCGCGACCGGCGCCGACCCGACACCCTCCTTCGCCGACGCGTTGCAGGTCCAGCTGGTGCTGGACGCGGTGACCCGCTCGGCGGAGCTGGGCTCCCGATGGACGGAGGTGGAGCCCGCCCTGGCGGCGCTCGCCGTCTGATCCAGGCCACCTCCGGCGCCGACCGGCGAGGACCCGGCCGCGGTTGCGCCCCGCGGCCGGGACGGTGTCGGCACCGGAGGGCGTGCGGCCCGGCCACCACGGCCGGCGGCGCACGCGTACGACGGTCGTCCGGTGCGGCCGGACCGGGATTCCCCGGCCGCACCGGAGGACCGTCACCACCGTCCCGGCGACCCGCGGGATCCCGGCCGTCACCGGCCGGGCCGGGCCGCCACCGAAGACGTCCGGTCGCGGGGCGCGCCGTCGCCCGTCGGCCGGACACGGGGGAGGCAGGGCCGAGACGCCGACCGACCCTGCCTGCCAGCCCCGTCCGCACGACGTGCGGGGTACCGGGTCCGGCGTCGCGCCGCCGACGTCGTCGCCGCAGCCCGGTGCCACCCCGGACGGCCGGGCGGACGGGGCCCCCGGTGGACCGGTATCTTTCCGGCGAACCATCTGATATTGATGTAGTTGAATGCAAGGGGCGGTTCCTCCCGACGGAAGGAGCACCATGCGTACGGGTGTCTGGCTGGTGGGGGCGCGCGGTTCGGTCGCGACCACCAGCATCGTCGGCGGTCTCGCCCTGCGGGCCGGGCTCACCGCGCCGACCGGTTGCGTCACCGAGCTGCCCGCGCTGCGCGGGCCGGCCCTGCCCGCCTTCACCGACCTGGTCTTCGGCGGTCACGACCTGGCCACCACCCCGCTGACGAAGCGGGCCGAGACGCTGGCCGACGCCGGTGTGCTGCCCGGCCGGCTGGCCGCCACGCTCGCCGCCGACCTGGCCGCCGTCGAGGAGGAGCTGCGCCCCGCGCCGACCGGGGGCAGCCAGGCCGAACGCGCCGCCACCGTCGTCGCCGACCTCACCGCGTTCCGGCAGCGGCACCGGCTGGAGCGGGTGGTGGTGGTCAACGTCTCCGCCACCGAGGCGGCCGCCCGGCCGCACCCCGGGCACGCCGACCCGGCCGCCCTGCGCGCCGCGCTCGCCGGCCCCGACGAGGTGCTGCCACCCAGCTCGCTCTACGCGTACGCGGCCGTCGAGGCCGGCTGCCCGTACGTCGACTTCACCCCGTCCACCGGGCTGCGGCTGCCGGCGCTGGCCGAGCTGGCCGTCGCCCGCGACCTGCCGTACGCCGGGCACGACGGCAAGACCGGGGAGACCCTGGTCAAGTCGGTGCTCGCGCCGATGTTCGCGATGCGGCACCTGGCCGTGCGCTCGTGGTCCGGGGTCAACCTGCTCGGCGGCGGCGACGGCGCCACCCTCGCCGACCCGGCCGCCAACGCCGCCAAGGTGGAGAGCAAGCAGCGGGTCCTCGGCGAGACGCTCGGCTACCTGCCGCAGGGGCAGACCCGCATCGAGTACGTCGAGGAGCTGGGCGACTTCAAGACCGCCTGGGACCTGATCACCTTCGCCGGGTTCCTCGGCACCGGCATGCGGATGGAGTTCACCTGGCACGGCTGCGACTCCGCGCTCGCCGCGCCGCTCGTGCTCGACCTGGCCCGGCTGACCGCCGCCGCGCACGCCGCCGGCCGGGTCGGCCCCCTGAGCGAGCTGGCCTTCTTCTTCAAGGACCCGCTCGGCTCGCCCACCCACTCGCTGGCTGAGCAGTGGCAGCGGCTGGTCGAGTTCACCGGGCGGCTGCACGCCGGCGGTGCCGCATGAGCGAGCGTAGCGAGCGAATCGTCAGGCGCAGCGCGGTGGAGCCTCATGGCGTCGCTGACCGAAGGGAGGCGACGGTATGAGCGACCTCGCCGCCCTGGCCGAGCTGGTCCGGGCGCCGGCCGCGCTCTCCGTACCGGGGGACGTGGTCGCCGGTGCCGCCGCGGCCGGGACGCTCGGTCCGCGTACCGTCGGCCTGGCCGGCGCGTCGGTGCTGCTCTACTGGGCCGGGATGGCCGCCAACGACTGGGCCGACCGGCGCCTGGACGCCGTGGAACGTCCCGAACGGCCGATCCCCAGCGGGCGGGTCGCGCCCGGCGCCGCGGTCGGCCTCGCCGCCGGTCTCACCGCCGCCGGGCTGGGCCTGGCCGCGCTCGTGGGCGGTCGGCGGGCCACCGCCGTCGCGGTCCCGCTCGCCGCGACGATCTGGGGGTACGACCTGGCGGCGAAGAACACCGCCGCCGGCCCGGCCGTGATGGCCGCCTGCCGGGGACTGGACGTGCTGCTCGGCGCGACCGGCGGGCACCCGGCCCGGGCGCTGCCGGCGGCGCTCACCGTCGCCGCGCACACCTTCACGGTCACCGCGCTCTCCCGCCGCGAGGTGGCCGGCGCGGACACCGCGCTGCCGCTGCGCACCCTCGCCGGCACCGCCCTGGTCGCGATCGCCGCCGCCGGCCGGTCCACCGCTTTCCCCGCCGGTCCCGCCGGGCCGGCCGACACCGGCCCCGCCGTGGTCGCCCGCCGGGCCGCCGCCGCGCTGCCGGTCGCGCTGGCCGGCTGGTACGCCGCCCGGTACGGCGGGGCGCAGGCCCGGGTGGTGGCCGACCCGTCCGCCGGGCGGGTACGCGCGGCCGTCGGCGCCGGGATCACCGGACTGCCGGCGTTGCAGGGCGCGCTCACCGCCCGGGCCGGCGCCGGGCTGCTCGGCCTGGCGGTGGCGGCCGCCGCGCCGCTGGGCCGCCGGCTGGCCCGGAAGGTCTCCCCGACATGACCACCCCGCGGCCCCGCCGGCCCACCCCGCCGCGCCCGGCTCCGGACCCGGCCGGCCGGGGAGGCCGGGACGATCGTGGGCCGCGGTTCGGCTACGGCACCAACGGCTTCGCCAACCACCGGCTGGACGACGCCCTCGCGGTCCTCGCCGAGCTGGGCTACCAGGGCGTCGCGCTCACCCTCGACCACGACCACCTCGACCCGTTCGCCCCCGGGCTGGCCCGCCGGGTCGACCGGGTGGCCCGCCGGCTGGCGGCGCTCGGCCTCGCCGTGGTGGTCGAGACCGGGGCCCGCTACCTGCTCGACCCCTGGCACAAGCACGCGCCGACGCTGCTGCACGACGAGCCGGCCCGGCGGATCGACTTCCTCACCCGGGCGGTCCGGATCGGCGCCGACCTCGGCGCGGAGGCGGTCTCCTTCTGGGCCGGCGTACGCCCCGACGCGGTACCGCCGGTCCTCGCCTGGCAACGGCTGGTCGCCGGCTGCGCGACGGTGCTCGACGCCGCCGACCGGGCCGGGGTGACCCTCGGCTTCGAGCCGGAGCCCGGGATGCTGGTCGAGGACATCGCCGGCTGGCGCCGGCTGCGGCAGGCCCTCGGCGAGCCGGAGCGCTTCGGCATCACCCTCGACATCGGACACTGCCGCTGCCTGGAGCCGCGACCGGTGCCCGAGTGCGTCCACGAGGTGGCCGCGCACCTGGTCAACGTGCAGATCGACGACATGCGCCGGGGCGTGCACGAACACCTGGAGTTCGGCACCGGCGAGATCGACTTCCCGCCGGTGCTGCGCGCCCTCACCGACGCCGGCTACCGGGGACTGGTGGCCGTGGAGCTGCCCCGGCACTCGCACGCCGCGCCCACCGTGGCCGCCCGGTCCCTCGACTTCCTGCGCGCCGCCGCCGAGGTGGCCTAGACACCGACCGACCAGCACCAGGGGAGGAGAGACGGATGACACCGGATCGACTGCGGGCCGCGCTGGAGGGCGTACCCGATCCCGACTGGCTGGCGGCGGCGCTGCGCCGGGTCGCGGCCGAGCCCCCGACGATCGCGCGGTTCTTCCCGGCCGCCGGCCGGCGCTGCGGGCGGGGCGAACTCGTCGACGCGCCGGGCTGGACCGCCGACGAGGCGGCCCGCGCCCTGCTGCTCGTCGCGCTCCCCGCCGACCACGCCGCCCACGCCGAGGCGCTGTACCGCGACGGCGACGCCGCCGAGAAGCGGGCCGTGCTCAAGGCGCTGCCGCTGCTGCCCGTCGGCGCGGCCGGGGTGCCGCTGCTGCACGACGCGATCCGCACCAACGACACCCGGCTGGTCGCCGCCGCCCTCGGCCCGTACGCCCGGCACCTGGACCCGGCGTCCTGGCGGCAGGCGGTGCTCAAGTGCGTCTTCGCCGGGGTGCCGCTGGCCGCCGTGGCCGACCTGGACCGCCGGGCCGACGGCGAGCTGGCCGCGATGCTCGCCGCGCTCGCCGCGGAGCGGCACGCCGCCGGCCGGGAGCTGCCCGCCGACGCCACCGACCTGCTCGACCGGCTCACCATCAGGGAGGCCTGAATGCGCATCTTCGACCCGCACATCCACATGACGTCGCGGACCACGGACGACTACGAGCGGATGGCCGCCGCCGGGGTCCGCGCGGTGGTGGAGCCGGCGTTCTGGCTGGGGCAGCCCCGCACGAGCCCCGCCTCCTTCGCCGACTACTTCGACTCGCTGATCGGCTGGGAGCCGTTCCGGGCCGGGCAGTTCGGCGTCCGGCACCACGCCACCGTCGCGCTCAACCCGAAGGAGGCCAACGACCCGCGCTGCCGGCCGGTGCTCGACCTGCTCCCGCGCTACCTGGAGAAGGACGCCGTGGTGGCGGTGGGCGAGATCGGGTACGACTCGATGACCCCGCAGGAGGACCAGGCGTTCGCCGCCCAGCTCGCCCTCGCCGTGGCGCACGACCTGCCGGCGCTGGTGCACACCCCGCACCGGGACAAGGCCCGGGGCGTCGAGCGCAGCCTCGCGGTGGTCGCCGAGTCGGGGATCGACCCGGGCCGGGTGGTGCTGGACCACCTCAACGAGGTCACCGTGAAGCTGGTCCGGGACACCGGCTGCTGGTTGGGCTTCTCCATCTACCCGGACACCAAGATGTCCCCGCCCCGGATGGTGGAGCTGCTGCGCACGTACGGCGCCGAGCGGGTGCTGGTCAACTCCGCCGCCGACTGGGGACGCTCGGATCCGCTGCTGACCCGGGCCACCGGCGAGGCGATGCTGCTGGCCGGGTTCACCGACGACGACGTCGACCGGGTGCTCTGGCGCAACCCGGTGGAGTTCTACGGGCAGTCCGGCCGGCTCGACCTGACCGACCTGGACGCCGCGTCCGCCGGCACCTTCGCCGGGAACTCGATCCTGCGCGGCGGCGACTGATGCGGCTGCGGCACGCCGACGGCAGCACCGTCCACCTCGGCTACTGCACCAACGTGCACCCCGCCGAGGACGCCGCCGGCATCCTCGCCCAACTGGACACCCACGCCGAACCGGTGCGCGAGGCGCTGGGCGCCGACCTGCTCGGGCTCGGCCTCTGGCTGGCCGCGCCGGTCGCCGCCGAGCTGGCCGCCGACCCGGCCGCCCGCCGCCGGCTGCGGGCCGAGCTGACCCGCCGGGGGCTGGAGGTGGTCACCCTCAACGGCTTCCCGTACGCGGCCTTCCAGGCCCCCGTGGTCAAGGGCGCCGTCTACCGGCCGGACTGGACCACCGACGCCCGGCTGCGCTACACCCTCGACCTGGCCCAGGTGCTGGCCGACCTGCTCCCCGACGACGCGGCCCGCGGCTCGGTCTCCACCCTGCCGCTGGCCTGGCGGCACCCCTGGGACGCCGCCCGCGCCGACGCCGCCCGCCGCCGGCTGGACGACCTCGCCGCCGGGCTCGCCACGATCGAACGGGAGACCGGCCGCCCGGTGCGGGTCGGCTTCGAACCGGAGCCGGGCTGCGTGGTCGAGCGCACCGGGCAGGCCGTCACCGCGCTGGCCGGCGTGGACAGCGACCGGCTCGGCGTCTGCCTGGACCTGGCGCACCTCGCCTGCGCCTGGGAGGAGCCGGCCGAGGCGCTGGCCCGGCTGCGCGCCGCCGGGCTCCCGGTGGTCAAGGTGCAGGTCTCCGCCGCCCTGGAGGCCGCCCAGCCGCAGCGCGCCGCCGACGCGCTGGCGCGCTGGGTGGAGCCCCGTTTCCTGCACCAGACCCGGGCTGCTGGCTGCGCCCACGCCGCCGACCCGGCCGACCCGGCGTACGCCGCCGACGACCTGGACGGCGCGCTGGCCGACCGGCCGCCGGGGCCGTGGCGGGTGCACTACCACGTGCCGCTGCACGCCCCGCCCGAGCCACCGCTGACCTCCACCGTGCCGGTGCTGCGCGCCGCGCTGGCCGAGCTGTTCGCCGGTCCCGCCGCCGGCTGTGACCACCTCGACGTCGAGACGTACACGTGGGGGGTGCTGCCGGCGGCGCGCCGGCCGCGCACCGACGCCGAGCTGGCCGCCGGCATCGCCGCCGAGGTGGCCTTCGCCCGCGACGAGCTGGTCGCGCTCGGCCTGACGCCGGCGGACCGACCCGTCCCGACGACCGGAGGGGTACGACGATGAGTCAACGAGTGACCGACCGACATTCCGAGGTGCCGGCATGAGCCGTCGACTGGTGGTGCTGGACGTGGTCGGGTTGACCCCACGGCTGCTGGCGCACATGCCCCGGCTGCGCGCGGTCGCCGACGAGGGGTTCGTCGCCGGCCTGGGCACGGTGCTGCCCGCGGTGACCTGCTCGGTGCAGGCGACCCTGCTCACCGGGGAGCCGCCCGCCGGGCACGGGATCGTGGGCAACGGCTGGTACTTCCGGGACCTCGGCGAGGTGCTGCTGTGGCGGCAGCACCACGCGCTGGTCGGCGGGGAGAAGCTCTGGCAGGCCGCCCGCCGGGCCGAACCGGGCTACACGGTGGCCAACGTCTGCTGGTGGTACGCCATGGGCGCGGACGTCAACTGGACGGTCACCCCGCGCCCGGTCTATCACGCCGACGGCCGCAAGGAGCCGGACTGCTGGACCGACCCGCCGGAGCTGCGCGACAGGCTCACGACCGCGTTGGGCACCTTCCCGCTCTTCACCTACTGGGGACCCGGCGCCGGGCTGCCCTCCTCGGCGTGGATCTGCCGGGCCGCCGAGCAGATCCTCGCCGAGCACGCACCGGACCTCACCCTGGTCTACGTCCCGCACCTCGACTACGACCTGCAACGCTTCGGCCCGTCCTCGCCCCGGGCCGCCGCCGCGGCGGCGGAGCTGGACGCGGTGCTCGGCCCGCTGCTGGACGCCGCCCGGGCGCGCGACGCCACCGTGGTGGCGCTGTCGGAGTACGGCATCACCGACGTCTCCCGGCCGGTGGACGTCAACCGGCTGCTGCGCGCCGAGGGGCTGCTGCGGGTCTACACCCAGGCCGGGATGGAGTACCTGGACCCGTGGACGTCGCGGGCCTTCGCCGTGGCCGACCACCAGGTGGCCCACGTCTACGTCCGGGACCCGGCCGACGTGCCGACGGTGGCGAAGCTCTGCGCCGGCCTGCCCGGGGTTGCCGAGGTGCTCGACGCCGACGGCAAGGCGGCGGCCGGGCTGGACCATCCGCGCGCCGGTGAGCTGGTGCTGGTGGCCGAACCGGACGCCTGGTTCACGTACTACTACTGGCTCGACGACGCCCGCGCCCCGGACTTCGCCCGGCTGGTGGAGATCCACCGGAAACCGGGGTACGACCCGGCCGAGCTGTTGTTCGACCCGGCGGCGCCGGGGGCGGCGAAGCGTCGGGCGGCGGTCGCGCTGGCCCGCAAGAAGCTCGGCATGCGGTACCTGATGAGCGTGGTCGGGCTGGACGCCGGGGCGCGGGCGATCCGGGGCTCGCACGGGCGGCTCCCCGCCGACCCGGCGGACGCCCCGGTGCTGCTCTGCTCCGATCCGGCCGCCGCCCGGGACCGGCTCGCGGCCACCGAGGTGAAGGCGCTGCTGCTGGAGCTGGCCGGGCTGGCCCCGCCGGCGTCCCCGGCCGGCGCGGCGCCGGTGCCGTCCCCGGCCGGGTCCGGTGTGCTCGGGCGACCGTCCGGTCCGGCCGGGCCGCCTCCGGACTCGGGGGACCGGCGGTGACCGTCACCGCCGCGCCGACCGACACCAGCGGGTTGCGGGCGCGGTTCGACGCCGAACTGATGGCCTTCCTGGACCGGCAGGGGCCGGACTGGCCGGACGGCGCGCCGCGCGGCATCTTCGCTGCCCTGCACCGGTTCGTGCTGGCCGGCGGGAAGCGGCTGCGCCCGCTCTTCTGCTACTGGGGCTGGCGCGGCGCCGGGGGCGGGGACGACCGGCCGATCGTGGTCGCCGCGGCGGCGCTGGAGCTGTTCCACGCGTTCGCGCTGATCCACGACGACATTCTCGACGGCAGCGACCGGCGCCGGGGTGCGCCGTCGGTGCACCGGCTCTTCGCCGACCTGCACACCCGGTCCGCCTGGCGCGGCGACCCGGAGGCGTACGGGCGGAACACCGCGCTGCTCTGTGGCGACCTCTGCGCCGCCTGGTCGGACCAGATGTTCCACGAGTGCGGGCTGAGCACCGCGCAGGTCTGCCGGGGGTACGCGGTCTTCGCCCGGATGCGGACCGAGGTGATCGCGGGGGAGTACCTGGACCTGGTTTCCGGCGTCGGTGACGGCTCGGTGGCCAGCGCGCTCACCGTGATCCGGATGAAGGCCGCCCGGTACACGGTCACCCGCCCGCTGCAGATCGGCGCGGCGCTGGCCGGTGGCGAGCCGGAGCTGGTCGCCGCGCTCACCGACTTCGGCGACCCGCTCGGCGACGCGTTCCAGCTCCGTGACGACGTGCTCGGCGTCTTCGGTGACCCGGCGGTGACCGGCAAGTCCGTCCTGGACGACCTGCGGGAGGGCAAGCCCACGGTGATGATGGCGCTGGCCCGGGACGCCGCCGACCGGGCGCAGAGCGCCCGGCTGCGCGACCTGTTCGGCAATCCCGGCCTGGACGCCGACGGGGCGGCCGAGCTGCGGGCGATCATCGAGGCGACCGGGGCGCGGGAGCAGATCGAGCGGCTGATCCTGCTGCGCGCGGAGGCCGCCCGGGCCGCGCTGGACCGGTTGCCGTTGCAGGAGCCGGCGCTGGCGGCGCTGGCCGGGCTGGCCGACCAGGCGGTGCGCCGCCGGAGCTGACGGCGGTACGCGCGACGGCCCACCGGGGCCTTCCCTCGCCGTGTCCGCCAACTTTCAGCCAATCGAACAAAAGTTTGCGTTCGTGGGGCAGAAGGTATGGACAGCAAAATTCACAAGCCTTAATGTTCGTGGCATCACGAACCTGTTTCGTCGAGGTGAACCGGCGGCGCGGTAACCCATCGACTGGTGGCCTCCGGGCGCGCGGTCCCCCCGCCCCGACCGGTGGTCACGGCCGGTCCGGCGCCGCCCGGATCGGCCCTGCCGTACCCCCCGTACCCGGCATCCGGCGCGACGGCGCGCGCCCCACCCTGGCAGTCACTCGTCAGGAAGGGACAGCAGAGCATGTCCATGAAGGACACACCCACCCACCGCTCCCCACGATGGTTTTCCGCCGCATCCGCCCTGCTCCTGGTGGCGGCCGTCGGCACGGTCACCCTCACCGCCGGTCCGACCGCCCTCGGCGGCCCGGCGCCGGCCTCCGCCCACCCCATCACCGCCACCGACTTCCAGCAGGTCACCCTCGCCAAGGGCGTCGCCGAGGTCGGCGAGCCGATGACGATCGCCGTGCTGCCGGACCGCTCGGTCGTGCACACCGCCCGCAACGGCACCGTGCGGCGGACCGACGCCAACGGCACCACCTCGGTGATCGGCACCCTGTCGGTCTACACCCACGACGAGGAGGGGTTGCAGGGCGTCGGCGTCGACCCGAACTTCGCCAGCAACCGGCACATCTACCTGTACTACGCCCCGCCGCTGTCCACCCCGTCCGGCGACGCGCCGGCCACCGGCAGCGACTTCTCCGCCTGGCAGGGCGTCAACCGGCTCTCCCGCTACACGCTCAACAGCGACTTCACCCTGAACACCGCCAGCAAGGTCGACATCCTCGACGTGCCGGCCGACCGGGGCATCTGCTGTCACGTCGGTGGCGACATCGACTTCGACGCCGCCGGCAACCTCTACCTCTCCACCGGCGACGACACCAATCCGTTCGACTCGTCCGGCTACGCCCCGCTCGACGAGCGCACCAACCGCAACCCGGCCTACGACGCCCAGCGCAGCTCGGCCAACACCAACGACCTGCGCGGCAAGATCCTGCGGATCAAGGTGAACGCCAACGGGACGTACTCCATCCCGTCGGGCAACATGTTCGTCGACTCCGACCCGAAGACCCGCCCCGAGATCTACGCGATGGGCTTCCGCAACCCGTTCCGGATGAGCGTCGACAAGACCACCGGCATCGTCTACGTCGGCGACTACGGCCCGGACGCCGGCACCACCAGCAGCCGCGGCCCGAGCGGCCAGGTCGAGTTCAACCGGATCACCGGGCCGGGCAACTACGGCTGGCCGTACTGCACCGGCACCAACACGGCCAACGAGACGTACGCCGAGTGGGACTTCGCCAACAACACGGCCGGCGCCAAGTACAACTGCACCGGCGGGCCGACCAACAACTCGTTCCGCAACACCGGCCTGACCACCCTCCCGGGCGCCAAGGCGGCCTGGATCCGGTACGCCGGCGACGCCGGCAGCCCGCCGGAGTTCGGCGGCGGTTCCGAGTCGCCGATGGCCGGCCCGGTCTACCGGTACAACGCCTCGTCGACCTCCACCACCAAGTTCCCCCAGTCGTTCGACGGGCAGTTCTTCGCCGGTGAGCTGGGCCGGGGCTGGATCAAGCCGATCCACCTCAACGCCGACGGCAGCCCGGGCACCATCGACACGTTCCCGTGGAACGGCAAGCAGGTCATGGACATGGCGTTCGGGCCCGACGGCGCGCTCTACGTCCTCGACTACGGGACCGGCTACTTCAACGGCGACGCGAACTCCGCGCTCTACCGGTACGACTACATCGCCGGCGGCAACGCCGCGCCGACCGCGGTCGCCACGGCGGACAAGACCTCCGGCGCGGCCCCGTTGACGGTGAACTTCTCCTCCGCCGGTTCGTCGGACCCCGAGGGTGGTGCGCTGACCTACTCGTGGAACTTCGGCGACGGCACCACCTCGACGGCGGCGAACCCCAGCAAGACCTACACCACCAACGGCACCTACACCGTCACGCTGACCGTCAAGGACCCGCAGAACGCCACCGGCACGGCGAACGTGCAGATCGGGGTCGGCAACACCGCCCCGACGGTCACCATCACCAACCCGGGCAACGGTCAGCTGTTCAACTACGGCGACACCGTGCCGTTCAGCATCACCGTCACCGACCCGGAGGACGGCACCATCGACTGCACCAAGGTCAAGATGACCTACGTGCTGGGCCACGACAGCCACGGTCACCAGATCACCTCGAAGACCGGCTGCTCCGGCTCGATCACCATCCCGGTCGACGGTGAGCACGACGACGCGGCGAACATCTTCGCGATCTTCGACGCCGAGTACACCGACGCGGGCGGGCTGACCACCCACAAGCAGCACACCCTCCAGCCGAAGAAGCGCCAGGCGGAGCACTACAAGACCTCCTCCGGCATCGCCCAGTACAGCAAGGCGACGGCCGAGGGCGGGAAGACCGTCGGGAGCATCGACAACGGCGACTGGATCGCGTTCGAGCCGTACAAAATCAACAACGTGACGTCGTTCACCGCCCGGGTCTCCTCCGGCGGCGCCGGCGGCACGCTGCAGGTGCGGGCCGGTTCGGCCACCGGCACCGTGCTCGGTTCGGCCACCGTGCCGGTCACCGGCTCCTGGGAGACGTTCCAGAACGTCACCGGCACCATCTCCAGCCCGCCGGCCGGCACGACCACCCTCTACCTCACCTTCGCCGGTGGGGCGGGAGCGCTCTTCGACGTGGACTCGTTCACGTTCACCACGGGCACCGGTGGTGGCGGCGGCACCGGGCCGATCGTCGGGCTCGCCGGCAAGTGCCTCGACGTGCGCAACGCGGCGACCGCCGACGGCACCCAGATCCAGATCTACACCTGCAACGGCACCACGGCGCAGACCTGGACGGTGACCCCGAACAGCACCGTCAAGGCGCTGGGCAAGTGCCTGGACGTCTCCGGTGGCGGCTCGGCCGACGGTACGAAGATCCAGCTCTGGACGTGCAACGGCTCCGGCGCGCAGAACTGGTCCGCGCAGGCGGACGGCACGCTGAAGAACCCGCAGTCGGGCAAGTGCCTGGACGTCTCGGGTAACAACTCCGCCGACGGCACGGCGGTGCACCTGTGGACCTGCCACACCGGCGCCAACCAGAAGTGGACCCTGCCCTAACCGCACGCCAGGGGCCCCCGGTCCACGCCCCGCGTCGCGCCGGGGGCCCCGCCCACCCCGCTCAGCCCGCCAGCCCGCAACCCCGCAACCCGCAGCCCGCGGCCCTCCGCCGGCAGCACCAGTCAGGAGAGCGACATGCGCAGACTCCTCCGACCCGTCCTCGGCGCGGCCACCGCCGTCCTCGCCGCCATCGCCTGCACCGTCCCCGCCACCCCGGCGTCCGCCGCCGACGCCCCGTACGACGTGCTGGTCTTCTCCAAGACCGCCGGGTTCCGGCACGACTCCATCGCGGTCGGCACCCAGGCCATCCGGGACCTCGGCGCGGCCAACAGCTTCACCGTCACCGCCACCGAGGACGCCGCCGCGTTCACCACCGGCAACCTGGCCCAGTACGAGGCGGTGGTCTTCCTCAACACCACCGGTGACGTGCTCAACGCCAGCCAGCAGACCGCCTTCGAGTCGTACATCGGCTCCGGCGGCGGGTACGTCGGGGTGCACTCCGCCGCCGACACCGAGTACGGCTGGTCCTTCTACGGCAACCTGGTCGGGGCGTACTTCGCCTCGCACCCGGCCATCCAGCAGGCCAACGTCAAGGTGGAGCACCGGGGGCACGCGGCCACCGCGCACCTGCCGCAGACCTGGACCCGCACCGACGAGTGGTACAACTACCAGACCAACGCCCGCTCCACCGCCCGGGTGCTGGCCACCCTGGACGAGTCGTCGTACTCCGGCGGCTCGATGGGCGCGGACCACCCGCACTCCTGGTGCAAGACCTACAGCGGCGGCCGGGCCTTCTACACCGGCGGCGGGCACACCCAGGCGTCGTACTCGGAGCCCGCGTTCCGGGCACACCTGCTCGGCGGCATCCGCTACGCCGCCGGCCGGAGCAAGGCCGACTGCCGGCCGGAGACCGGCTACACCGCGCTCTACAACGGCTCCACCACCGGCTGGTCGCAGGCCGGGCCGGGCAGCTTCACCAACGCCGACGCCACGCTCACCTCGGTCGGCGGGATGGGGCTCTACTGGTACAGCGCGAAGCAGTTCACCAACTACTCGCTCAAGCTGGACTGGAAGCTCGCCGGCGACGACAACTCCGGGGTCTTCATCGGCTTCCCGCCGTCGACCGACCCCTGGTCCGCGGTCAACAACGGCTACGAGATCCAGATCGACGCCACCGACGCGGCCGACCGCACCACCGGCGCGGTCTACACCTTCAAGTCCGCGGACATCGCCGCCCGGGACGCGGCGCTGAACCCGCCGGGCGAGTGGAACACCTACGAGCTGCTGGTCGAGGGCGAGCGGCTCCAGGTATTCCTCAACGGCGTGAAGATCAACGACTTCACCAACATCAACCCGGCCCGCTCGCTCGCCGGGCACATCGGCCTGCAGAACCACGGCACCGGCGACGACGCCTCGTTCCGCAACATCCGGATCAAGGAACTGGGCTCCACCCCGCCGGGCGGCAACACCACCGTCCAGGCCGAGTCGTTCAGCTCGGCCAGCGGGGTCACCCCGTTCACCAAGGCCGGCGCGAACGGCGGGCAGACCCTCGGCTACATCGACCCGGGTGACTGGTCGGCGTACAACGGGGTCGACCTGACCGGCGTGACGTCGTTCAAGGCGCGGGTCGTCTCCGGCGGGCCCGGCGGCACCATCCAGGTGCGCACCGGCTCCACCACCGGCACCGTCCTCGGCTCGGTCGCGGTGCCCAACACCGGCAGCTGGACGACGTACGCCGACGTCACGACGAACCTCACCGGGGTGCCGTCGGGCACGCAGAACCTCTACCTGACCTACACCGGCTCGGGTACCGGGCTCTTCGACGTGGACGACTTCACCCTGGTGAAGGGGTCCGGCACCGGCGGGACCGGCCCGATCAAGGGCCTGGCCGGGAAGTGCCTGGACGTGCGCAGCAGCGGCACCGCCGACGGCACCCAGATCCAGATCTACACCTGCAACGGCTCCGGGGCGCAGACCTGGACGGTGAGCCCGAACTCGACGGTCAAGGCGCTGGGCAAGTGCCTGGACGTCTCCGGTGGCGGCTCGGCCGACGGTACGAAGATCCAGCTCTGGACGTGCAACGGTTCCGGCGCGCAGAACTGGTCCGCGCAGGCGGACGGCACGCTGAAGAACCCGCAGTCCGGCAAGTGCCTGGACGTCTCGGGTAACAACTCCGCCGACGGCACGGCCGTGCACCTGTGGACCTGCCACACCGGCGCCAACCAGAAGTGGACCCTGCCCTGACAGTGAGGATGTAGGAGCGGTCACCCGGCTGTCTGACCCTTGCCCTGACCGACGGTT